>NZ_JAIWJZ010000018.1:0-79829 GCF_020216105.1 Enterobacter sp. K16B | reverse complement strand
CGATATAATTTTGAAATGTATATTAATGAAATGACGGCCAGTTATAAGACTCCGGGTTTTATACTAACCCTTGATAATCAACGCATGCCGCCAACTTCCTACAGCAAGGAGGAAATTATCGCCTTTTGGGACACGATCAGTCGTAGCGTACGTGTGCGCCCCGGCGCGTTTTGAGGATATATTTTCGCACAGCGGAAATTAAAAGCATATCGATAATAGTAAGTGGAATGCTGTCTTGGTCGCAAGCCATCATATTGAAGTAAATCAAATATTAAAAAAAGAGGATAATATGTCTGGAATTGTTTGCCTGGGTGATGATACCACCCATGGTGGAAAGGTTATTACCGCGTCGTCGACGATGTTTATCAATGGTATTCAGGTTGCCCTGGTCGGTGATTTAGTCTCTTGCCCGACACACGGGGTCAATCCGATAAAAGAAGGCGATCCAGGAGCATCAGAAAATGGGTTAAACGTTGTTGTTAATAACTGCGTTTGTGCCTGTGGGTGCAGGGTCATTAGTTCTCACATCGAAAATACTATTGAGTCTTAATATTATGTGGCCTATCCCCAAAGTACCCGAAAAAAGTACAATTGCCAGCTTGTCATACAAGCGATGGGGGATTGTTCTTATTTCTATGTTAATATTTTTTTCTGTTTTAGGTTTTTCCTTGTGGGGGACTGAGGCATATAAGAAAGTAGTGTTTTTCCTGCTGCTCCCAGCATTTTTCATATGGTTATGTATTTTTGGCGCAGCGTTAAACCGTTATGAGCAGTCAAGGAGCGCTCTTTCTGCCTGGAAAGAGGAAACTGATAGAACTAAGGCTTTATGGCAGCACTGGAGCCGACAGCAGTTGTCAGTGGTTGGTAATGTTATTCTTACTCCTGAGGAAAAAGGGGTCGCGAGTTTTCTTGGGCCTTTGTCTGATATTCCGGCATATCCGGATAAAATCAGGCCGTTGTCACATTCCTGGGACTCCCTTCGTGTTTTGTCTGATATGATCGACAAACAGTTAGAACAACAGTATCCTGGTTATCGTAAATATTTGCATACTATTTATGTATTACAACCCTCTCGTTGGGACAAAAAGAACGTAAGTCAGATTATTCTTTCACAATGGGATCTACTTCCTGAAGTGAATTATTCCGTTGAGTGTATTGGGAAATTCCACGACAACGTTAATTTTGATGGTTTGATATTAGTCCTTAGCTTCCAATGCTGGCTGCCTGGTATACCGAAGCAATCCAGCGAGATGGTCTCTGCCCAGCTTATATCATCCTCCATTTTTTCCAGTCGACATGCTATACCGGTACTTGCCGGATTAGGCCGTGTTATGCCTGTGGAAAATGATAATCCTGAAAAAGATTTAGAAATGCTTTTTGAATACAATCGAATTGATAAGCGTGATTTACGTCATGTCTGGCTTTCTGGTCTTCCTGCTGAAATTACTTCAAAATTGATGCAGTATGCCGATCGATATCAATGGATACTCCCAACGAAACGTCCATTTCATTTAATTGATTTTTCTTTTGGTCCTCCTGGTGAAATGGCATTCCCTGTTTCACTCGCATTGTTGGTTGACGCGGCTCAAAAAACTGAAGCTAATCAATTATTAATTATTCAGGCATCACCTCAGTCCAGACTGCTTTGTTTGATTACTCGGAAACTTTACTTATGACCCAGGAAAAGCAATTACAGTCGGCACGTTATGGATTTTGGGGGTATCTTGTTTTAATCATTGGTCTTGCTGGTATAACTGCATTTTTAGTGTTTATTAATCAAGATGCCTTGCTTAAATATGGAGTGACATATCGTCAAATTTGGTCGGTGTGGGGAGGTGTATTTGGTTTTTTATTTTTAGGCACTATTTGCTCTCCTTTTTATTGGCGGTGGAAGCAAAGAAAAAAACAACTCATTTATTTACCACCGGCTTCCTCGGAACCTGAAACTAAAACAATTCCTGATGTGATCACAACCATCAGAGATTATACTGATTTAAAACAGCATCTTAATCTTCGTTACGGTCTCCTTTGGCGCCGCAAAGCCCGCCTGTTGTTGATAACCGGCGACGAAGCCGCGATAGAGCAACTGGTTCCCGGCCTGCAACAGCAGCAGTGGCTTGAAGGCAACCGTACCGTTCTGATTTACGGCGGGAGCCTGACAGCTGAACCGGACCAGGAAAAGTATACCGCGCTGCGTAAACTGCGCCGCGGACGCCCGCTGGACGCGATTGTCCGCGTCATACCGCCGTCGCTTAACCTGACGCCACAAATCAGCGACAACGATTTACGCGGGCTGGAAAAAATCAGCGAACTTCTCTGTTATTCCGCGCCGGTCTGGCTGTGGCAGCTCTGCGACAGCAAATGGTCGCAGGCCACACGTCCTGAGCAGGCGGTAGGCACAAGCTTTCCACCACGCGCAAAAGAAGACGATATTATCCGTCAGCTGGAACGGATGCTGCCGGCCCTGCGGGCGCAGGGGATGAGGCAGGTCGCTGAGAATAACAGCCACGACTTCCTGCTGCGTCTGGGTCAGCACCTCAAAGACGGCGGTATCGCCCGCCACGCTCAGCAACTGCTGCCATGGCTCTCAGTTTCTCAGCAGCGCGTTCCGCTGCGGGGGCTAATGTTCAGCCTGTCGGGGAATCAACCCGCGGAGACGTCAGAGGAAACTGCCGGAACGGAGAAGTATATCCCGGAATCACAACGCCATGCCCTGACCCTGCCGGTGACATGGCAGGGTATCGTTGACGACTGCACCCGTGTGCGTGGCCGCCGTGTCGGTATGGCGTGGGAAAGGACGCTTGCCTGGACGCTCATGACAATGACTGGCGTCTGGGGGGCGGGAACGCTGCTGTCGTTTGCGGTTAACCAGTCACAGATAGTCTCAGTTGCGCAGCAAGCCCGCGCCCTGGTAGAACACCCTTCCGTATCGGACTACCAGCTGACGGCACTCCATAACCTGCGAAACGACGCTGGTCGCCTGCTGCATAATGCTGAGGAGAGCACGCCATGGTATCAGCGCTTCGGGCTTGACCATAACCAGCAACTGCTCGACGCAATGCTGCCCTGGTATGGTGTGGCGAACAACCGCCTGATACGTGACCCGGCAAATGCCGCCCTGGTGCAAAAACTTAGCGCGCTGGCAAACACAGCCCCCAATAGCGACCAGCGGGCGCAGCTGGCGAAACCGGGCTATGACCAGCTGAAAGCCTGGCTGATGATGGCCCGGCCGGATAAAGCCGACGGTGCGTTTTACGCACAGACCATGAAAACCGTGCAGCCGACGCAGATGGGCATCTCAGCCGGTCTATGGCAAAGCCTGGCGCCGGATTTGTGGGCCTTCTTTATCACCGAGTTGCCTAAGCAGCCACAGTGGAAAATCACACCGGATGCCCAGTTGGTCAGCCAGAGCCGCCAGGTTCTGTTGCAGCAGATAGGTCGGCGTAACGCTGAAAGCACGCTGTACGAGAACATGCTCAAATCCGTGCGTCGTAACTTTGCCGATGTGTCTCTGGAAGACATGACCAGCGGTACTGATGCCCGCCGTTTGTTTACCACTGATGAAGTGGTACCGGGTATGTTTACCCGCCAGGCATGGGAAGGGGGGATTCAGCAGGCTATCGAAAAGGCCGCGAATTCTCGCCGGGATGAAATCGACTGGGTGCTGAGCGATTCCCGTAAAGCCGTATCGGCGGACCTGTCACCGGAAGCCCTGAAAGCCCGTCTGACGCAACGTTACTTCACCGATTTTGCCGGCAGCTGGCTGAATTTTCTCAACAGCCTGCAGCTTAACCCGGCAGACAACATTGCGGATGTTACCGACCAGCTGACGCTGATGAGTGACGTCCGGCAGTCGCCACTGATTGCCCTGATGAACACCCTCGCCTGGCAGGGACAGACCGGTCAGCAACGCGAAGCGCTATCGGATTCCATCATTAAATCGGCTAAAGACCTGGTCGGCGGACAGGGCAAACCCGTGATTGACCAGTCTGCGTCAGGACCGCAGGGGCCGCTGGATGACACCTTCGGTCCGCTGCTTCAGTTACTGGGCAAAAACAACGGCAGCAACGTCATGTCGGCGGACAATTCACTGAGCCTGCAGACGTATCTGACCCGTATCACCCGCGTGCGCCTGCGCCTGCAACAGGTGGCCAGCGCCTCTGATCCGCAGGAGATGATGCAGACCCTGGCCCAGATCGTGTTCCAGGGCAAAAGTGTTGATCTCACCGATACCCAGCAGTACGGCAGCCTGATTTCGGCAAGCCTTGGCGAGGAGTGGAGCGGGTTTGGCAGCACGATGTTTGTGCAGCCCCTGACCCAGGCCTGGGAGACCGTGCTTCAGCCGTCAGCGGCCAGCCTGAATGACAAATGGAGCCGCTCCGTGGTGGCGAACTGGCGCACCGCCTTTCACGGGCGTTTCCCGTTTGCTGAGAGTAAAAGCGATGTCTCTCTGCCGATGCTGGCTGAATTTGTGCGTAAGGACAGCGGGCGCATTGAGCGCTTCCTGACGACGGAACTCAGCGGTGTGCTGCACAAAGAGGGCAGCCAGTGGGTGCCGGATAAGGTCAACAGCCAGGGGCTGAGTTTTAACCCGGCCTTCCTGCGGGCCATTAACCAGCTGAGCCAGCTGTCGGACATTCTGTTTACCGATGGCAGCCAGGGCATCACTTTTGAGCTGCAGGCGCGTCCTGTACCGCAGGTGGTGGAGACGCAACTGACCATTGATGGACAACAGCTGCACTACTTCAACCAGATGGCCGACTGGCAGAGCTTCCGCTGGCCGGGAGAGACTTACAGACCGGGAACCATGCTGACCTGGACCACGGTCAACGCCGGTGCACGTCTGTTCGGGGATTACAGCGGGACCTGGGGCTTTATTCGCTGGCTGGATCAGGGCAAGTGTGCGCAGCTCGATCGCAGCCAGTGGATGATGAATTTCACTGCGCCTGATGGCCGCACCCTGCAGTGGGTGCTGCGCTCACAGCTGGGCAGCGGTCCGCTGGCGTTACTGGCGCTGCGCGGCTTCATGCTGCCGGATCAGATATTCAGCGTTGACAGTGCGGCCACCGCTCAGGCGCTGATGACCAGTGACGAAAACAGTGACATGGACGGGAGTGAAGAATGAGCACGTTACAGGATCTGGTTGACGCCTGTCAGGCAGACGAAACTCAGCTGCGGCAACAGGCGCAGGGATGGACGGAAAACTGGCTGCCCTGGCTTGCTCAGGTAAATGACATCTGTCCGGCCGGAGAAGATCCGGGATATGACGATGATTTTCAGCGTATCCGGGAGGAGGTCAATAAACTTTCCGGCATCGACACCGGGCTGATTTGCACGCTTGCCGAAAAACTGCTGACCACCACCGCCAAAGATATCCGGATTGCCACCTGTTACTGCTGGGCACGTCTGCACCAGGACGGCGAAACCGGCTTTGCCGAAGGGCTTGAACTGCTGGCGGGATTGCTGCAGCGCTATGGCGCTCAGCTTCATCCACAGCGCGAGCGGAGCCGTAAACCGGCGCTGGAGTGGCTCGCAGGCTCCCGTGTGCTTGACAGCCTGTCACTCTGGCCGGAGGTGGTGCGCGAGGATGCACGGCGCACGGCCGGAGCGCTGCTGCTGATTTGCGACAGCCTGGAGGCAGAGCCGGAAGCGTCACGTCCGGATATGAATGCCCTGTACAGCGCGCTGGTATCCCGCCTGATGAAAGCCGGTGGCGTTGATGCCGTGGTACCGCAGAACGCCGGTCACAGAGCGCAGTCACAGGCCTCACACACCACCGGGCCTGATGCGCCGGTGCTGAGTCGCATTACATCCGGTCAGGATTTACTGGCTCAGGCCCGAACCCTGACGGAGTATCTGCGTGAACAGCCCGATGGCTGGCTTGCTGCACACCGGCTGATGAAAAGCCTGCGTCATGACACGCTGAGAACGATCCCCGCGCCGGATGCTGAAGGGAAAACGCGCATCGCACCGCCGCGGGCTGACGAACGGGCCATGCTCAAACGTCTTTACCTGCAGCAGAGCTGGCTGGAGATACTGGACCAGGCGGACAGCACGTTCTCGCGTGGCGCCAACCACCTCTGGCTGGATTTGCAGTGGTATATCCATCAGGCCCTGGTGAAGTCAGGGCAGGGCGTGCTGGCCGACATCATCAGCGCCGATCTGAAAGGGCTGCTGAGCCGCCTCACCGGGCTTGAAACACTGGCCTTTAATGACGGGACGCCGTTTGCCGATGAGGTGACGCTGAACTGGATAAACCAGAGCGTGCTGGACGATATGTCCGGCTGGCGGGATGAGCCAATCAATGCCATGAGTGAAACGGGAAACGATATTCTGGCCCTTGAGCCGGAAGCGCTCGAGAAAGCGGACACTGACGGTATGGATGCCACACTCCACTGGCTGCAGATGCGTCCGGGGGCCGATTCCACAAAAGACAAATGGTTGCTGCGCCTGCTGATGGCCCGCGTGGCCGAGCAGAAGGGTAAAAATGAACTGGCGCTGCACCTTCTTGGTGAGCTTGATGGCACAGCACAGTCCATCACCCTCGGGCAGTGGACGCCGGGGCTATTATTTGAGGTCAAATCGCGCCGTCTCAGACTGCTGCGCATGAAAGCCACCCGCAGTGAAACCGATAAATCCAGACTTCAGCCGGAGATGGACCAGCTTCTGGCTGGCCTGATTGCGCTCGATCCGGCAGGCAGTGCGGTGCTTTGTGGCTAATAACACATGGCGAGCTTTTAAAACACAATTATTCAGGTTTTTATGGACGACTTAACCCTGCGTTATTACGACGCTGAAATGCGCTACCTGCTGGAAGCCGGCGAAGAGTTTGCCCGTGCGCACCCCGAGCAGGCGGCAATGCTCAATCTTGATAAAGCGGGCGCGCGCGACCCGTATGTGGAGCGCCTGTTTGAGGGCTTTGCCTTCCTGATGGGGCGGTTGCGGGCGAAGCTCGATGACGATCTGCCGGAGCTGACTGAAGGGCTGGTCAGTCTGCTATGGCCGCATTACCTGCGCACCATTCCGTCGATGTCGGTGGTGGAGTTCACGCCTGACTGGCGCGAAATGAAAGAACCGATGCGTATTGTCAAAGGCTTCGAGGTGAACTCACGACCCATCGGTGAGAAAGGGACACGCTGTCGCTACACCACCACCAGAGAGATAACCCTGCAGCCGCTGGCGCTGGAGCAGGCCCGTCTGTCGACTGACCCGGACGGACGTTCTGTCATTAGCCTGCGTTTTAACTGCAGCCTCCTTGCCGACTGGAGCCGTGTCGATCTCAGCCAGATCCCGTTTTACTTCAATGCGGACGCACCGCTGGCCTGCGCCATGCATGAAGCTTTTACCATGAACACGGCCCGTCTGTGGTTGCGCATGCCGGGTGACACAGACAGAAGACCACTGGACGGGTATTTCACCGCACTGGGGTTTGGTGATGATGACAGGCTGTGGCCGAAGGGTGACAGCAGTTTCAGCGGTTACCAGTTGCTGCTGGAGTATTTCACTTTCCGCGAGAAATTCATGTTCACCGGCCTGCGCGGGCTGGAAACTGTCACTTTTCCGGCTGAGTTACCCTGGTTTGAAATTGATGTGGTGCTGGCGAAACGCTGGGAACATGACTTCCGCTTTACCGAAAAGCATCTGCGCATGAACTGTGTGCCGGTAATTAACCTGTTCCCGCTGGAATCTGACCCGCTGACGCTCGACTCCCTGCAGACTGAGTACATGCTGCGCCCGATGCGCGTGCAGGATGGCCATACCGAGATTTATACCGTCGATTCGGTGATATCCTCGAACCAGCACACTTATGTGCCGTTCTCAAGTTTTCGCCACAAAGGCGGAATGATGCGTCATGAAGCGCCGGAATATTACTACCACACCCGCGTGCGCCGCGGTCCGTCAGGTCTGCACAATACCTGGCTTATCCTTGGCGGCGAAGCTTTTGATAACCACTCGCTACCAGAAGACGAGAGCCTCTCCCTGACACTTACCGGCACCAACGGCCAGCTACCACGGCGTGCGCTGCAGAGCACCGTGCTCGATACGGTGATGAAAACCACCTCAGTCAGTATCGCCGTGCGTAACCTCTGCGCGCCGACGCTGCCATGTTATCCCCCGGCGCAGGATCGCTTTCACTGGCGTGTGCTGAGTCATCTCGGCAGCGGGTTCCTGTCAATGATGGACAACGCAGACGTGCTGCGCGGTACCCTGGCGCTGTATGAATGGACCGACAGCGAGATGAACCGCCGCCGCCTGGAAGCCATCATTGACGTGAAGCACAGTGAAACCGAGCGCTTCGAACAGGGCTACCTTGTTCGTGGCGTGCAGATTGAAGTGACGCTGGATAGTCACGGGTTTGCCGGGCGCGGCGATATCTGTCTGTTCGGCGAGCTGCTGAGCCGCTTCTTCGCACTCTACACCGACATCTATCTGTTTAACCGCCTGATCATTTTTCTGCAACCGACCGGAGAGCGCCTGGAATGGGAAGAGAAGCACAATCGCCGTATTCCCGGCTGACCCCGCGGCTGGAAGCCAGCCTTCACCGCATTAACTTTTATCGTTTCTGTCAACTGCTGGAAAAACGGCATCCGGACCGGCCGCTGATGGGTTCGACCAGCCATCCGGCGGATGACCCGGTACGCTTTGTACCGCATCCAGGGATGGGTTTTCCGGCCAGTGAGTTGAAAGCCGTCGAATATGATGAGGATGATGAAAGCAGGCCTCCGCGCATCCGCACAACCTTTATGGGGTTGTACGGGGTCGACTCACCGCTACCTACAGCTTATATCGATGACATTACTCAGCGCCGTGAAGGGCACGACGCACTGCAGGGCTTTCTGAATATTTTTAGCCACCGCATCCTGACGCAGTTTTACCGCATCTGGCGGAAATATTCCTATCCGGCCACGTTTGAGCCGGGAGGAACAGACACCATTTCGCAGTCGCTGCTGGGGCTGGTGGGGCTGGGCATACCGGGCACCGCGAACCACATTGCCACACCGGTATCCCGCTTTCTGGCGCTGCTGGGTGTGCTGCAGCAGCCCGGAAAAACCCAGGAGGGGATGCAGGCGCTGGTGACCCTGCTGGCCCCGGAAACCACCGTGAAGGTCAGCCCGTACTGCCTTCGACCGGTAGAGGTCAGCCAGCCACTGGGTTTTTACGGTGATGACGATTTTCTTCTGGACGGCAATACGCCTCTGGGTGACGAGGCGATGGATACGGGCAGCCAGCTGCTGGTTGCGCTCACGACGGATAACGAACAGGAAGCGCAGGGCTGGAAACCGGATGGTCTGTTGTATCAGGATTTTCTGGTGATGCTGCGCGTTTATCTCGGCTGGCGCTTTAAGGCAAAGATCACCCTGACCACCCGGACCCGCCTGCTGGCCGCTCCACCGCTCGGCGAAGGCCCGTTCTGGCTGGGGATGAACGGTGTGCTGGGCGCGGAAGAGGACCATCTTCCGGACGATATTCCGCAGACATTTACGACGGAACTGGGCTATTACACGGGGCTGCAGCCCGCAACACCACAACAAGGAAACCGACGTGTTACGTACAAATTTGAGTAAAACCGCATGCTGGCTACCTGCATTACTGGCGTTCAGCCTGGCGGGTTGTGGGGTGACGCAGGGCGTCACTGATGGCACCAAATCAGCCTTCAACGCCATTTTTTACAAACAAATTAAAGAGCTGCATCTGGATTTTACCGCGCGTGAAGCGCTCAACACGGACTCCCGTGAGAGCAACTCGTTGTCTGAACCCGTAATGGTCCGTGTTTACCAGTTAAAAGATCGCAAAGCGTTCGACAAAACGGTCTACCCGCAGTTGCTCAAAGACGCCGACACTATTCTGAAAGCGGATTTGCTGGCAAGCCGTGATGTTGTAGTGAAGCCGGGCGGGGACGTGAATCTTGATATGCCAATGGAAGCCGGCGCGCAGTATGTTGCGGTGGTCGGTCTGTTCCGCCACCCGGATATGGTCAACAACACCTGGAAGCAGGTTCTCGAACGTGAAGATCTCGATCCGGATAAACCCCGTATTCTGGAAGCCGGGAATAACCACCTGACATTACAGCCGATGAAGGATGACTGATGCCACAAGGACACAACACACCCTCACTCTACGAAATGCTGTGTGGTAATTTCTCCGGCGGCCTGAGCCTCCACCAGGTCAGTGAGCAGAACCAGGTGATTTTATCGGTGCTCGATAATGTGCAGCGTGTGCTCAACTGCCGCGCCGGCACGCTGGCGCACCTGCCGGACTACGGTCTGCCGGACATGACCAAAATTCTGCAGGGCATGCCGGGTACCGCGCATGAACTAATGGGCACGCTATCGGCGGTATTGCTTAAGTACGAACCTCGGCTTAAGAAAATTGATGTGGTTCTGCTTGAGCAGGCTATTCCGGGTGAGCTGCGTTATGCGATTGATGCTGAACTCAGGGGGATTGGTCTGGTGCGTTATGGCACGGCGTTTATGCCCGAAGGCCGTGTGCTGATCCGTCACCTCAAACAGCAGCAGTATCTTGATGCCCGGACCCGCCTCTAATCTTCTGACGGACAGTAAAACCATGTCGGCAAAAGCACGATTTTTAAGAAAACTGCAGGACCAGCATCCCCGCTGTGAAGCCTTTGACACGAAGGCGGAAGCGGATATTGCGGCGTTCCGCCTGCGAATCAGCCAGCTCCAGGCGTCAATGGACACGTGGCTTGCCGGAACAGAAATCCGCACGGAAGCCACTGCCACTGTGCTGGTTGAATTTCTCATCGGCGGGAGCGCGTTTTCGGTGCCGGGTATCACCCTGCACTACGGAAAGCGAAGTATCCGGTTTACCCCCATTTTCCTGTACGGGCCGGGCGTAACCGGCTGTATTGAGGCCTGTCTGCATGCGCCGGACGCTATCCGGCCCCTGTACCGTTTGTTTATGCGCAGCGGCAGACAGAATGACTGGACCTGGTGTCCGGCTGGCGTGCAGGGCGGCGATCCTGCCCGGTTTGATGAAGAGGCATTCTTTACGATGATTGCCCCTTTGCTTCCTGAGTAAACCCTGAGCCTGACTCTGGCTCGATTTTTCCCGGAAAATGAAACATGCATGACGAACAACCCCGCCCGGTGAGAACCGGCGGCGATCCGCGTTCACTGCCTCAGTTTACGGCGCTGCGCGATGAGATGAGCAAACTGACACACCCGGCACGTCCGGACGTCGACTGGATGCAGGTGGAAAAACTGTCGCTTTCCCTGTTTGAAATCAATGGCGTTGAGCTGCAGACCGGTGCCTGGTATACCCTTGCCCGCAGCCAACTGGCGCAGGTCAGGGGGCTTAACGAAGGGCTGGCCATCCTGACAGCGATGCTGAGCTACCAGTGGGCTCAGTTCTGGCCACAGCCGGTGCCAGCCCGGGCTGAAATTCTCAATGGACTTTTTCAGCGCCTGCAGAAACTTTTTCGCACCTGGTCACTGCAGCCTGCTGATTTCACAGCCCTTGAGCTGGCTGAAAAGCAACTGCAGGCGCTGGACGACATTCTGAAGCGTCAGGAACTCAGACACGTCTGTAACCCGGCATCCCTGCTGCAGCAAATACGCAGTGCTTTAAGTCGCCTGGAAAACGGTGCTCTGCATGAGGAGACCTCCCGGGGCACTGCTTTGCCTGAGGAAGCGGTGCGACCTGCCAGCCAGCTGGTCTATGTCATCCATAAGGAGCCCGGGGTCAGGGTGCGGGTGGCAGAGATGCCAACAGTTAAAGCAAAACGGTGGCTCGTCTTTGTGGCTGGCATGGCAACCTCGCTGGTGCTGGGCGCAGCAACGGCTTTTGGGTGGCAGGTCCTGCATCAGCCGGATGAAGCCACATATACCCTGGCCGCCTCCGTAGCCCCGCTGCCAGAACCCATGACTGCCCCGCAAATCGATGCCTTCAGAAAGACGGATTACAGCCGGACAGAATCTGCCATCTGGCTTGAGCGAATAACGAATCAGGTCAACGGGGTCATGAACCAGTCGCCGGGATGGCGGCTTCGCTATGCCCAGGGACTGGTGACGCAGGCAAAAACCCTGTGGCCGGACGACCCGGCAACCCGTGAGCTGGTAAAACGCTGGGAGCAGTATCAGATGGCCCGGACGCTGCCTGCCAGCAAGCTCCAGGGCTGGAATGAGGGAATGACGCAACTTCAGGCGCTGTCGGCAAAGCTGGATGCGCTGGATCACCAGAAGGGAAAATACCTGACGGGAAGCGAGCTGAAGACGATGGTCTGGCAGATCACCCGTTCGTTTGCCAGTGCAGTACCGGCAGAAGAGCAACTGCGGCTGCTGGTTAGCGCACCGGGGGAGGGTAACACCCCCGGAGTCAGTATTGAGGAAGCTTCACGACATCTGGATTCTTTGAGCTTTATCCTTCTAACAGCGCAGTAAACTTCGCCAGCCACTGCGGATGCGCAGGCCAGGCGGGGGCGGTCACCAGGTTGCCGTCAACATGGGCCTGATCGATGCCGATACTGGCGTAATGTCCGCCGCTGAGACGGACCTCAGGCGCACAGGCCGGGTAGGCGCTGCAGGTCCGTCCCTTCAGTATGCCAGCGGCAGCGAGCAGTTGCGGGCCGTGACATACCGCGGCAATCGGTTTACGTGCGGCATCAAATGCCTGAACCAGCTTTAACACGTCCTCATTTAAGCGCAGATATTCGGGCGCTCTGCCGCCGGGGATCAGCAGGGCGTCATAATCCTGCTCTTTGACGCTGGAAAAGTCGGCGTTAAGGGTAAAACGGTGGCCGGGTTTTTCGCTGTAGGTCTGCGCACCGTCAAAATCATGGATCGCCGTTATAATGTAGTCGCCCTTCGGTTTGTCGGGGCAGACCGCATCGACCTGGTGGCCCACCATCTGTAACGCCTGAAAAGGCACCATGGTTTCGTAATCTTCAGCGTAATCACCCAACAGCATCAGGATTTTCTTGCTCATCATTCCTCACCTTTATCAACAAAGATGATTAAGATATAGCCTGGCGTGGCTGAATTGCCGGAAATAAAAAAGCCCGTCAGAGAACGGGCAACATAAGCAAGTGAATAAGTGATTCGTTATCAACGTTGTTGGAGGATAACGACGCGTATCTTACGCGGCAGTCCGGCATGCAGGTACCTGACAAATTCGGTAGGTGAAACAAGAGATTAAACATGCGTTATGGGGCATCGAAGGTCGGGTAAAGGGTATTTTCCAGAAACGCGACGAAATACCAGATTTCACCGCTAAAGATAAACCAGAAGCCAAATATAATAAGGAGTAAAATAATTATGGTGAGTATTATTTCTGTTTTTCCCATTGCAGATTCTACCCACCTGAAATTATTTTATCCGAGGCAGGCATTGTAGCGGGGCTTTGTCGGATACTCCAGTTTCATGCCGCAAGGACTTTATTACGTCCGTCATTTTTAGCGCGATACAGCGCATCGTCGACACGCTTAAACAGCTCATCAATACTCTCCCCCTGATTGTGTCGCGCCACGCCAATGCTGACGGTAAAGCGGGGCAACCCTGGAAGCGTTATACGGGCAACGGCCGCACGGATCGACTCGGCAATCTGCAGCGCAGTATCGAGAGAGGTACGCGGGAGCAGAAGGACGAACTCTTCTCCACCCCAACGAAAGACCAAATCCTCATTTCGGCTGCAGGATTCCAGCGTTCGGGAGAGAGCGATAAGCACCTCATCGCCCTTCAGATGACCGAACAGATCGTTGATGTTCTTAAAATGATCGGTATCCACCAGCAGCAGGCTAAACTGCTGCTGCGCGGGAAGATGATTCAGGTCGCTTTGATCGGTAATCGCGTAGAACTGGCGCCGGTTGAGTAATCCCGTCATGGAGTCACGTAACGCAGCATGTTCCAGCTCCTGCTCCAGCCTTTTTTGCTCGGTGATATCGTGGATAATGCACAACATCAGCTTGTCACCGTAGATCTCAATGGGGCCGGCATACGTCTGAACATGACGGGTAGTACCGTCGGCAAGACGGTGAACAAAGTTAAGCGGTTTATGGCCACCGGGCAGCGCGGCGATCGCCGTCATAATGGGTATCACATCTCGCCCCAGGGTATTTATCTCCCAGGTATGCTTACTGCACATATCATCATGCGAATAACCATAAAAATTCAGCGCGGCCAGGTTAGCATCGACGATCTGGCCGTCACGCGCAGGATCGATTAACAGCATCGGTGCGCTGTTGGTCTGGAAAAAACGGGCGTAAAACCCCTGTTTTTTCCGCCGGTAGGTTGCCGAGCGGCTGGCCTTCAATCCTGTGAGGAGTTGCGGGGCGAACCCCTCGAAAACAATCACATCTCCCCAGGGGGCGTAACGGGCCAGTGAGAGACGACAACTTAACGGTGTATCCTGCCCATCCCGGCTTATTGTCCAGATTTCGACGATCTCCTGCTCTGTTTTCAGTTCAGAGACATACATCGACAGGAGGCTTTGCGCCGTTGCGGAATAGGTGCCTTTACGCAGCGCATCGAGAGTTTTATCACTCATGACCTGCAGAGCGGCCACATTGGCAAAAATAATCTGTTCCGACACGGGTGAAATGAGCCACACGGGAGTTTTAATAACATTCAGCGCATCAAAACAAGGTTGCGACATAGGCGTTTCCTGCTCATCGGCACACTGTGCCTGACCATCATGACCGAATTAACTCGCGTGTACTCATTTGAAACATACTCTACTTAACCCCGTCAGGCATGATTTTTTTGTGAAATATAGGCGCTGTCGGTCTGCGTTTTATTAATGGGGATAATTTGTTTGTCTGAGTTTTTCTGTAACAGCAGCCACGGGACCTGTTCGGCAGGTAACGGGCGAGAGAAAAGGTATCCCTGCAGATAGTCGCAGCCAAGACGGGTGAGCTCCGCCTGCTGTGCTTCCGTTTCTATCCCTTCTGCCACCACATTCATCTCCATGGTGCGGGCAATACTCATAATGGTTTCGACCAGCTTGTAGCTTTTTTCATTTTCCAGCATCGACGTGACAAAGCTTCTGTCAATCTTCAGTTCTTTTGCCGGGAGTACGCTCAGCATCAGCAGGTTGGAATAGCCGGTACCAAAATCATCGATCGAGACGGTGATCCCCGCACGATTAAACGCTTCCAGTAACTCGATGCTGCGGTCGAGATTTTTGAGCGCGGTGCTTTCTGTCACCTCAAGAATTAACCTGGACGGCGACAGGTTGTATTTTTCCAGCATCGACGACACGACAGGGAAAATGTCCTGCTGTTCGAACTGGACGGGGGATAAGTTGAGCGACAGCGTCCACTGGCTGAAACCTTGTTCCGTCCAGAAATGAAGCTGCCGACACGCCGCTTCAATGGCCCAGTTACCCACCGGAATGATTAAGCCGGTTTGTTCCAGCGTGGGGATAAACAGATTAGGCAGTAACACACCCTGCTCAGGATGCCGCCAGCGAAGAAGGGCTTCAAAACCATGTATCGTTTTATCTTCCGCATGCCAGGTGGGCTGGTACCACAGTTCAAACTGGTCACGCTCCAGCGCCTGAGACAGCTCCTGCAGAAAACCGGGTTTTGCCGGGACTGCGGTTGACATCTCGGTTCTGTAAATGGCCCAGTCATTGCGGCCCTCTTCTTTAACATGGTGTAAGGCAGCATCGGCCTTGAGCTTTAGCTCATGCAGCGTTTCGCCATCCTGAGGGTAGCGGCTGACGCCCGCGCTGATTGTCGTGCTCAGCGTATGTCCACAGAGCGAAAGCGGACGTCGCATATCCCCAAGCAAGGCGTTGAGCAGGGCGTTGAGTTTGTCGTCGTCACATTCCGGTACCAGCAGGATAAAGGCATCCCCACCCAACCTGGCCAGGGTCATCTCCCGGGTGAGCCGGGCCGTAATGCGCTGCGCAACAGTGATCAGTAACTCATCCCCGACGTTGTGTCCCCAGGTATCATTAACCCGCTTGAAGTGATCGACGTTGAGGAAAATCACGGCAAATTGCCGGTTACTCAGCAACGCACTGCGCAGACAATCCTGCATGCGGATATCCATCTGTTGACGGTTAGCCAGCCCGGTGAGCGCATCGAAGCGCGCCTGTAGCTCAAGCTGGCGATTGAGCTGCCGCAGATTATCCGTCAGCCGGTTGGTACGCCAGTGAGAATCGATAAGCGAAATGATTAACATCACCCCGAGCAGGCAAAGCGTGGTAACCGAAACCCAGATGGACAACCCCAGTTCGCCGATCCCGCCGGGCACAGTGTGCGCCATTTCCTGAAAATGGGCGGCACTCATGCCGGTATAGTGCATCGCACTGATTGCGGCACCCATGACCAGGGCCGCGAGAAGGCGATCGATAAAGACCCCTTTGTGTTTATCACGCAGGCGGAATGCCAGCCACAGTGCCGCCCCGGAGGCGACGACGGCAATTACGACGGACAATGCCACAAGGCGCCAGTCCCAGAGGATACTGTCATTGAGCATCAAGGCCGCCATACCGATGTAGTGCATGGATACCACGCCCGCGCTCAGGATCGTCGTGGCAAGGATCAGTCGAACAGGAGAGAGTTTTTTGCCGGTAACGGCAATATTAATGGCCGTGGTCGATGCCACCACCGCGACGCCGAGAGAGGCAAGGGTTAACCAGAGGTCGTAGCTCATCATCATTGGCATTTGCATCGACAGCATGCCAATGAAGTGCATCGACCAAATCCCGATGCCCAGCGAGCACCCTCCGGCCATGCGCCAGAACATGGCCGCCTTTCGGCTGGAAAGGGGGATTTTCCCGGCGCTGTCCAGCGCCACAAAAGAGGCGATGAAAGAGACCAGATAAGAAATAGCGATTAACACAGGGTCCCACGATATATTGAGCATTATGCAATCCCACACCTGAGAGGGTCACCAATTTCGCCTGCCGGGTCCATCTTTATCTGGCAACGAACATGCGCATTCAAACAAGGTTAGTTATTTATCGTGAAAAATGACCAGTCATATTAATACCCTGAAGCGCGTTAAGAATATAAAATATATTTCTTTCATTAACCTGTTAAGCATTGCTAAACATAAATGAATAATAGTAGCAAAGCGCCTTAAATATGAGGGCGATTGTCTCGTCTCACGGCAGGCGATGGTATCGCTTAACGTGGCCGGAGACCAGTATTGCAGCATGCCGCGCAGAACATTTTCACTAATACACGTTTTTTGTCTGACTTAAGCAAAATCTCAGGTTGCTAACGGCGAAAAGAAAAACCAGTGACGATTGCCATGAAAAACAGTTGAGGGAATGCTATAAAACGAGATGCCGACCAAAATATAAATTGTGGGTATCATCATGCTAAAAAATATGAGCGTCAGGACCTTTATCATCGGGTTCCTTTTATCTCTTTTTTTGATAACTGCAGGTGTCGTTGTTCTATTTTCCAGCAATCCCTCTCTCTTTATTTCCCTTAACGTAATCAACTTCGTTGCGCTATTTTTGCTCTGGGTCTATATGACGAAGTATCTTGTGACGCCGATCAATACGGTGAAGAAAAGTATTGAAGAGGTGACAGCGGGCAATCTGGGGGTGTCTATTCCCGAGTTTGGCAACAACTGCGCGGGTCGACTCATTCCCGGCATTAATAGCCTTTCGGGCAACATCGCTACGCTGGTGCGCGAGATCAGGGCGTCATCGCAAACCGCCATGACCTTATCGGATCAACTCTCGTCACGTAGCGCGCAGCTTTCGGTGAAAACCGAGCAGCAGTCGGCGTCTCTGGTGCAAACCGCAGCCAGCATGGAGCAAATGGCGGCAAGTACCAAAAACAATGCCGATAACACCCGCCTGGCGAGCGAGCAGGCCAACATGGCGACGCGACAGGCGCGCAAGGGCGGGGAGCTGATGGGGCAGGTCGCCACCAACATGGAGTCCATCACCGAATGCGCTCAGCAGATGACAGAGATTATCTCGCTGATCGACGGCATTGCCTTCCAGACGAATATTCTGGCACTCAACGCGGCCGTTGAGGCGGCGAGGGCGGGAGATCATGGAAAGGGATTTTCTGTCGTCGCAGAAGAGGTCAGAAACCTGGCGCACCGCAGTGCAGAGGCCGCGAAGAATATCAAAGCGCTGATTGAAGTCACCAGCAGTAACGTCAGCCAGGGTGCCACCGTTGTATCGGAGGCGGAGAAGAATATGCAGGAGATCGTGGCGGGGTCAGGGAATGTCAGCCGGTTGATGGACGAAATTTCCGCCTCGACCTCAGAGCAGGAGAAAGGGATATCTCAGATTACGCTGGCGTTGTCAGAGCTGGAGCGGGTCACGCAAAGTAACGTGGCAATGGCGGAGGAACTTAACGGCTCCTCTGATGTGCTGCGTAACCAGGTGATTGAACTGCAGACCCGCACGCGTAATTTCCGGCTTGACCAGGGCACACCTTCCTCCTTATCGTCCGGCTCACCCGCCTTCCTTCAGCGGCCAGAGCACTCTCTCTGACAACACCTGCCTTTCTTGCCGGGTGACTCGTGCTTACCCGGCCGACACTCCGCCACGATATCAATACATTGCACAACGCATTTTTGTTGCTTAACCCTTCATGAAAGCTAGACTGACACCGAAAGAGTTAAATGGTGGAGGCGCTGTGGAAAGCATTAAAGGATCTGAACTTAACGTTCCTGACGCAGTATTTGCGTGGGTGCTGGATGGTCGCGGCGGTGCCCGACCCCTGGAAGACAATGATGTGATCGATGATGCGCATCCCTGCTGGTTACATTTGAACTACACCCACCCGGACAGTGCTGACTGGCTGGCCTCAACGCCGCTTTTGCCTAACAATGTGCGCGATGCGCTGGCGGGGGAAAGCCTGCGGCCCCGCGTGAGCCGCATGGGTGACGGTACGCTAATTACCCTGCGATGCATTAACGGCAGCACGGATGAACGTCCGGATCAGCTGGTTGCGATGCGTGTCTATATGGACGACGGGCTGATTGTCTCCACCCGCCAGCGTAAAGTGCTGGCGCTGGATGACATCGTGAACGATCTGAAAGAGGGCACCGGGCCCGTCGACTGCGGCAGCTGGCTGGTAGACGTGTGTGATGCGCTGACCGATCACGCAAGTGAGTTTATCGAGGAACTCCACGACAAAATCATCGACCTGGAAGATAACCTGCTCGATCAGCAGATCCCGCCGCGTGGTTTTCTGGCCCTGCTGCGTAAGCAGCTGATCGTGATGCGCCGCTATATGACGCCCCAGCGGGACGTGTATGCGCGTCTGGCCAGTGAAAGGCTTGCCTGGATGAATGACGATCACCGTCGCAGAATGCAGGATATCGCCGACAGACTGGGCCGCGGACTGGATGAAATTGATTCCTGTATTGCCAGAACGGCGGTGATGGCGGACGAAATTGCGCAGGTGATGCAGGAGTCGCTGGCGAGAAGAACCTATACGATGTCCCTGATGGCAATGGTATTTTTACCCAGCACGTTTCTTACCGGGCTGTTTGGCGTCAACCTGGGCGGCATTCCGGGTGGTGCGTATCGCTATGGCTTTACCGCGTTTTGCGTCATGTTAGTTGTTTTGATTGGTGGTGTTGCATGGTGGTTGCATCGTAGTAAATGGCTGTAAATTTACGCTTTTTTCTCCTTTCGACGGGGTCAAAACGCTCTTTTAATTGAGCGAAGTCAATAAACGTTTACCCCGTAAGGTGCACTATTACTCCCGCAGGTGAATGCAACGTCAAGCGATGGGCGTTGCGCTCCATATTGTCTTACTTCCTTTTTTGAATTACTGCATAGCACAATTGATTCGTACGACGCCGACTTCATAGTCGGCTTTTTTTTGCCTCCTTAATCTCAGCGTCTACCCTAAAAGGGATGACAGTCAATTCTGGAGGGAATGATGAGCATCCTCAACGCTCTGCTATTGCAACAATCACGTCAGTCCGATCCCACCCCGACCGATCCGGTGCCAATGCCCGATCCCATCCCGCGTCCTCAGCCGATGCCCGACCCGCCGCCCGATGAAGAACCGATTAAATTGTCGCATCGGACCGCGAGATCTGCGAGGATACGCGCCATCTGACCGCAAAGATCACCACGAGAGACAATTGTGACCGCTTTTTCTACCCTGAATATTCTGCCCGCCGCCCAACTCGATAACCTTAACGAGTTGGGATACCTCACGATGACGCCTGTTCAGGCGGCCGCGTTGCCCGCCATTCTTGAGGGCCGCGACGTGCGCGTACAGGCGAAAACGGGCAGTGGGAAAACCGCGGCATTTGGTCTTGGCCTGTTGCAGCATATCGATGCGGCGCTTTTTCAGACCCAGTCGCTGGTGCTGTGCCCGACCCGTGAACTGGCCGATCAGGTCGCTGGCGAGCTGCGTCGCCTGGCGCGATTCCTGCCAAACACCAAAATTTTAACCCTCTGTGGCGGACAGCCGTTCGGCGCGCAGCGTGATTCACTTCAGCATGCGCCGCACATTATCGTCGCGACGCCAGGTCGCCTGCTGGATCACCTGCAAAAAGGCACCGTTTCGCTGGATGCGTTACACACGCTGGTCATGGATGAGGCAGATCGGATGCTGGATATGGGCTTCAGCGATGCGATTGACGAGGTGATCCGTTTCGCACCGGCCGAGCGTCAGACGCTGTTGTTCTCTGCAACCTGGCCGGAAGCCATCGCCGCCATCAACGGGCGCGTGCAGAAAAATCCCCTGACCATTGAAATCGACAGCGTAGATGCGCTGCCCGCCATAGAGCAGCAGTTCTTTGAAACCTCGCAGCAGGGGAAAATCCCGCTTCTGCAGAAATTGCTGAGCCAGCATCAGCCAGCCTCTTGTGTGGTGTTCTGTAACACCAAAAAAGATTGCCAGTCGGTCTGTGATGCCCTGAATGCTGCCGGACAGAGCGCATTGTCGCTGCATGGCGATCTGGAACAGCGCGATCGCGATCAGACGCTGGTCCGTTTCGCCAACGGCAGCGCCCGCGTGCTGGTCGCGACCGATGTCGCTGCGCGCGGTCTGGATATCAAATCCCTTGAGCTGGTCGTGAACTATGAACTGGCGTGGGATCCGGAAGTCCATGTCCACCGTATCGGTCGTACCGCACGCGCCGGGAACAGCGGTCTGGCCATCAGCTTCTGCGCGCCGGAAGAGGCGCAGCGCGCCAACATTCTCTCTGAGATGCTGCAGATTAAACTGAACTGGATGAATGCCCCTGCCGGCGTCAGCCTGGTGCCGCTGGAAGCCGAAATGACGACGCTGTGTATCGATGGTGGTAAAAAAGCCAAAATGCGCCCGGGAGATGTATTAGGTGCATTGACCGGAGAGGTGGGGCTGGACGGGGCGGATATCGGTAAGATTGCGGTTCACCCGGCGCATGTCTATGTGGCGGTTCGCCAGGGCGTTGCCCATAAAGCCTGGAAGCAGCTGCAAAACGGGAAAATTAAAGGTAAAACCTGTCGCGTACGTTTGCTGAAATAAAGAATGAAGCGTCTCAGAAGGTATTTCTGAGACGCTAATCGCTTACTTCACTTCAAGCACGTTCAGACGCAGCTCTTCAAACGCGTTGTCATCGTCTTCTGGCTGCCAGCCAGCTGGCTGCATCGGGATATCTTCCCGGTCAAACGCCAGGTCACCGCCGTTCACCACGTCAGATTCGTGGTTGATGCCTTTGAAGTCGAACAGTTCAACATCCGCGAGATGCGAAGGCACGACGTTCTGCATCGCGCTGAACATGGTTTCGAGCCGCCCCGGATAACGCTTATCCCAGTCGCGCAGCATGTCGCCAATGACCTGACGCTGCAGGTTCGGCTGAGAGCCGCAGAGGTTACATGGAATAATCGGGAACCCTTTAGCCTGAGAAAAACGTTCAATGTCTTTTTCGCGGCAGTAGGCAAGCGGGCGGATCACTATGTGTTTGCCGTCATCGCTCATCAGTTTAGGGGGCATACCTTTCATCTTGCCGCCGTAGAACATATTGAGGAACAGCGTTTGCAGAATATCGTCGCGGTGGTGGCCCAGCGCAATTTTGGTCGCACCCAGTTCCGTCGCGGTACGATACAGAATGCCACGGCGCAGACGAGAGCAAAGCGAGCAGGTGGTTTTTCCTTCCGGGATTTTCTCTTTCACAATACCGTAGGTATTTTCTTCGACGATTTTGTACTCAACGCCCAGGTTCTCGAGATATTCCGGCAGAATATGCTCCGGGAAGCCCGGTTGTTTCTGGTCAAGGTTGACCGCCACCAGGGAGAAATTCACCGGGGCACTTTGCTGAAGGTTACGCAGGATCTCCAGCATGGTGTAGCTGTCTTTACCGCCTGACAGGCAAACCATGATGCGGTCGCCTTCTTCAATCATGTTGAAGTCTGCAATGGCTTCGCCGACGTTACGGCGCAGTCGCTTTTGCAATTTATTCAGGTTGTATTGTTCTTTTTTGTTAATTTCTTGATTCTGTTGCATTGAGTACTACCTTCGGAGCCAGCAGGGGCAATATTTGTCTGCCGCGTATGGTACGGATTCCGGCGACGAATACCAGCATGTTTTACAGCGGCGGTGAATCCGGCGTTTGGACTGATAAGCGTAGTCCTCTTTTGTGACCAGCGAAAGCAGCGCAAAGATTCTGGTTTAAAAGAAAATTTCTGCTGTCAGGCATGGTAATTATGACGTTATCAACCATGCTTAAGACGATGACAATTCAAACACTTCAGGATCGCTGAAGGAACAACATACCCATAATCGAGAACTTACAATGCGCCGTGCACCTATTCCCTTAGCTGCAGCCACGACAATTTTTATCCTGGGCGTTTTTATTATCAATTTACAGGTCTGGTATTCTGCACGCGCTGACAGCCTTGCCGGGGCCAATTATGTCGTCAGGAATGTAAATGTCATTCTTAAAGAGGCGCATCATGCCAGCCAGATGGCGATGCAGCTTGCCGACAATGAGTGTGATGTGGAAGGGCAGTACCGGCTAGGGACTGAGGCAGCGTTACAGCCCCATCTCAGAACGATTATGATTTTGAAAAAGGATGCGGTCTGGTGCTCCTCGCTGCCAGGAAACCGTGTTCTGCTGGTCAACAGCTCCGCGCTACCCGAAACAACGTTGCTACTGGTTCCTTCGGGCAGTACCGTCAACGGCCTGCCTGTTCTCGTCTATCAAACACACCATGCCGGAAGCCGTGTGATGGTGAGCATCAGCGACAGCCATATTCGGGATGCCCTGGACATGCCATTAAATGGTGTGAAATATTCATTACGCGTCGGCAATCGTCTTTTAGGTTTGTCAGGGGATGTGGCGACAGCAGCGCCGTCAAATAACGAGATTTTAGCGGTAAAAGCATCTGATTATCCTTTCTCAATTGAATTTAACTCTCCGCCATTTTTTAGCCTGACGAGATTATTCAGTCGGGCGGGCGGGGTGCTGTTATTCCTGCTGCTTATTTCCGCTTTTTCTGCGTATGTTCTTCAGCGATATCTTTCTAAGGACGTTTCTCCGGCAGAGTCGCTGCGCACCGCCATAGACAGAGATGAAATCATTCCCTATTACCAGCCTGTGGTGAGCGGTAAAGAGGGATCGTTGCGCGGGGTAGAAGTACTGGCCAGATGGAAGCATCCACAGTCAGGGTTTATCTCTCCCGCTTCATTTATTCCTCTTGCGGAGAAATCTGGCTTAATCATTCCCTTAACCCAGAGCTTAATGCGCCAGGTTGCCGCGCATATGAATTCAATCTCAACGTTGCTGCCCGAAGGGTTTCATGTCGGTATTAACTTCAGTGCGCCTCACATCGTCTCCTCCACTTTTTTTGACGAGTGTCTGCATTACAAACGCAGCTTTGTTCGACAGGATCTTAACCTTGTCGTTGAGGTGACCGAGCGTGAACCGCTTCATGTTGATGAACATCTCGTGAAGACCCTGAATGCGCTGCATGAGATAGGGTTTGCCATTGCCCTGGATGATTTTGGAACGGGATATTCAGGTTTGTCCTACCTGCAGGATCTGCACATTGATTACATCAAAATCGACCAAAGCTTTGTGGCGAGGGTGAATGCCAGTGAGGACTCAACCGTGATACTGGATTCGGTACTGGAGCTGGCAAAAAAACTGTCAATCAGTATTGTGGCGGAAGGGGTTGAAACACAAGAGCAACTTGATTATCTCACCCGAAATCACATTAAGTTTTTACAGGGTTTTTACTTCTACAAACCCACGCCGTTTAAGGAACTGGTAAAAGTCCTGTTGTCGAAGCCGAAAGTAAAGGTAATGGTGGAATAAGGTTTGTCACATCGTAAAAATGGGGGGACATCACCCCCCTAAAGGTATGCAGACATTATTCTTTTAACTACGGTGATATTTTGTTATTCCTTGACCATCTGGTCAAATTAATTGTGTGCAACAGTAATTTTAAACGCTGGGCATTACGCGACACGCCTGAAAATTCACTGCCTGTTTTTTAAATTGATCTTCATCAATATTCCCGTTCCCTCTGTTTAAACAATCGGTGCATTCGTTTTTATCTTGTTAAAGGGATGCGCGGGCAATGTCTTTTTAGGGTGAGACGATTCAGGATAATTTTTTAAGAAAAAAATGTTCACTTCCCGATTATAATGAAAGGAGGCTTCACTGATTAATGCTGTTTAAATGTTAATCAGGCAACATCAGGCATTCAGTCTGTTTTACAGAATTAAACTTCCTCATTTTTGGGTATACTGTGTCGTCGAAAACATTTAACAGCTTCTGGTTTGATCAATGACTCTCAATCGCTTTTGCTATCTACTCCTGATTTTCACTGCCATCGGCAGTCTGTTGACCCCGAATCCATTGGTTAGCTGGTTTCTACTGATCAATGTGCTGACGATGGCCATGTATGGCGCGGATAAAATGGCAGCGCGTAAAGGGATGCGCAGGGTCCCGGAAGCCACGTTGCTGATCTTCGGCGTGACGGGCGGCTGGCCAGGCGCCATTGTAGGCCAACAACTCTTTCGCCATAAAACCCAAAAGCAGCCTTTTAAAACCTGTTTTTTTATCAGCGTGGTTATCAGCATCGCGGTGATGGCGGCTGCTTACCATTTCTTCCCTTTTTCTCCTGTTTAAGCGCAGTGCAGGTCGCTAATTAACCCTCCGTCACTGCCAATAGTGGTAGGGTTATTTTTGAGGGGTTGCTGTTTTTTGCACAATCTGAATAATACGTGCAACAACACGGACGACATCATCCCATGAAAATAGCCTCTATTACACTGGCAGTACTGGTGGCCTTTTCTGCACCTTGCTGGTCTGCTTTTCAGGAGCGGGAATATAATACCTGGTATCTGAAGAATGCGGTGCTTTATGACATGACGCAAACCTCAGAGGGTTTCCCCGTCATGGTCAGCATATCCCAACCCGAGCGGCGTTCTGCCAATTTGCTGGTGTCCTATATCACTGAAGGGCAATGCAGCGAGAATAAACCACTGCTCAACGTTAACGGTAAAGTGCTGCCGGCAAAATATTTTTGTGTTCAGGTCGGGCGAAACAAAATTGAGCATTTTTCTGTGATCGATGCACAGAGCGTCAATGAGATGGTGACGCATCTGAAATCTGATTTCACTATCCTCCTGCAAAACGATATCAAAATTTGGGCCGCCAATATTAAAACGCCCAAATACGGGCTGACGCCGCGTTTTTAAAAATCCTGCTAAGCTTGTGGATTGTACCAGGAGCATGCGCATGATGAATAACGATGAACAAACAGGGCTAGTGGGGCTGGCGATTGGGGCCGCGGTTATTGGGCTGGTTTCAGCACAAACACCGATCCATCGCGATAGCATTGTTGATGAACTCGTCAGGCTCGGCAGGCAAAAAGGCGATGGTGTTGAAGATGAGGTTTTCCTTAAAGCTGCCGAACTGGTAAGAAAAGGGGTATAGCCAATGGCTGAAAAACGTCATGCAAAGTGCCATTGCGGTGCGGTGGCATTCACCGTTGAGCTCTCTGATGGCCTGAACACCGCACGGCGCTGCAGCTGTTCCTTCTGTCGAATGCGGGGCGCGGTCGTTGTCTCCGCGCCGCTGTCGGGGATTACGGTTACGAAAGGTCAGGATAAGCTCACCGAGTACCGTTTTAATACGGGAACGGCGCGACACTTCTTCTGCTCGGTGTGCGGGATTTACACGTTTCATCAGCGGCGCTCCAATCCCAATGAATACGGCGTGAATGTCGCCTGTTTAGAAAACGTTTCTCCCTTTGATTTCCCGGAGGTCACGGTGATGGACGGTGTTAACCATCCCATGGATGGGGAAAGCGGGGTGTTTGGCTATCTCTCTTTTCGTGAGAAAGGGACGGGTCAGGCGTAATTGCCGCCTGGCCACTCTTTAAAGAGCCTGGCTATAGTGGAGAGTGGTTAACTGAAACAGGAGACATTATGCTCTGTGTTGAAAAAGACGATCCGCGTGAGGCCCCGGAATCAGGGGATAAAAAGCCACAACCCGTGAAAAAATAACGCAACAGCTGCGTTTATCCGCCACCGGCACTGCTGGTGGCTTTTTATTTGCCAGGCAGTACGGCTAGCTGCCATCCAGGTGATTTAACAGCGCGCCAAGATGCCCGACAATATCAGCAAAATCAAAAATTAATGCCATCCATAGCAGCGCTAAAAGGGCAAGGACGGTAAGGGATACTCGATTAAACAACGCTATTATCCTTAGCGGGTAAAGGCTTTCAGCTTAGTTTAATCACGTTTATCTCAACCTACAGTCAACCACGGCATTCAGGAATGCTTTTTTGCGACGCACGTCAAAAACTGGCGAGCCCGCACCGTGATGCGGGCTCTGGCAATCAGAACTGGTAGACCAGACCTAACGCGACGACATCATCCGTGCCGATGCCGTTGTTTTTGTAGAAGCTGTCATCTTCATCCAGCAGGTTGATTTTGTAATCAACGTAGGTGGACATGTTTTTGTTGAAGTAGTAAGTCGCGCCGATGTCAGCATATTTAACCAGATCCTGGTCACCCTGGCCGTTGCCCAGGTCTTTACCTTTAGACTGTAGGTAGGAAAGGGTCGGACGCAGGCCGAAATCGAACTGGTACTGCGCGGTCACTTCGAAGTTCTGGGTTTTATTCGCCACGGCGTCGGTGTTATCACCATACGGCGTCATATTGCGGGTTTCAGAGTACATTGCCGCCAGATAGATGTTATTGGCGTCATATTTCAGACCCGCAGTCCATGCATCCGCTTTGTCGCCACCGGCGGTCGTGTTCATCACCTGCTCGTTGGTACGGTCAGAAGAGGTGTAGGCTGCGCCCGCGGTTATGCCCATGCCAAAGTCATAGGTGGTGGAGATACCGAAACCGTCGCCGTTCTCGTGACGCGTGTCGCGACCGTTGTTGGTTCCTTCCTGATTGTTGCTGGCGTCTTCATTTTTGCCCTGATACTGCAGCGCAAAGTTCAGGCCCTGTACCAGACCATAGAAGTCGGTATTACGGTAAGTTGCAACACCGTTGGCACGGCCAGTCATGAAGTTGTCGGCTTTGGTGTAGGAATCGCCACCAAACTCCGGCAGCATATCGGTCCAGCCTTCCACGTCATACAGAACACCGTAGTTACGACCGTAATCGAAGGAGCCATAATCACCCACTTTTACGCCGGCAAAGGCCAGACGCGTCCAGGACTGATTATCTGAACCTTCTGTGTTGTTGGCCTGAATGTTGTATTCCCACTGTGCATAACCGGTCATCATGTCGTTGATCTGGGTTTCACCTTTGAAGCCCAGACGCATGTAGGTTTGATCCCCGTCAGCGCCTTTATCGTCGGAGAAGTAGTGCAGACCATCTACTTTTCCGTACAGATCTAATTTATTGCCGTCTTTATTATAAATCTCTGCTGCATGCGTTGCGCCAGCCATTAACAGAGCCGGAATCATCAGGGCCAGTACTTTTCTTTGCATTATGATATTCCTTTGCGGTTGTTTTTATTTAATAACCTGTTGAACTTCCCGAATCAGAAAGTTGTCTCATGCTAAATCACTCCTGAGTAAGAGTAATAAATTATAATTGTTACTAATTAAGTAAAATCTAAACCGAATAAATCAGCAGTAATGATCATTGGTTTGATGAATGTTTTAAGATTAAGTATATTAAATTAAAATTATTAAACTGAACTAAATTACGTTAATCTTAGCGGCGTTATATGCCTTTAAGATTATTTATCCATAATTCCCATGAATGTTATTCAGGAAACTAAATAGATATTCATTGATTATCTGGATGCGCCCGGTGTGAAAATACCGGGCTTTTTTATGGCAAAAAAATGCCCGGACAAGCCGGGCAGAGAAACTAGTCGCTGGTCGATTTTTCGGCTTTACCCGCCATTTGCGCGAGGAAATCATACCGTTTTTGCAGGTCGGCAGCGGCATCTTTCCAGAGCTGTTCAGCCACCTCCGGCTGCTGAGCGTTAAGGCGACGGAAGCGTTGTTCCTGCATTAACGTCTCGGCCAGGGCGTCTGACGGCGGACGCGAATCAAGCGCCAGTGGTAATTTCCCTTCCTCCGCACGGCGTGGGTCGAACCGGTAGAGCGGCCAGAAACCGGTCGCCGTCAGCTGTCGCATCTGATCGTGACTAAGCGCCAGGTCATATCCATGCTCTTCGCAAGGGCTGTAGGCAATGATCAGCGACGGGCCAGGGTACGCTTCCGCTTCCTGAATCGCTTTTACCGTCTGGTTAAGCTGCGCACCCAGCGAGATTTGCGCGACGTAAACGTGACCATACATCATCATGCTCACACCAAGATCTTTTCGTGCTTTGCGTTTACCGTGTTCACCAAATTTCGTGACCGCGCCTAACGGCGTGGCTTTTGATGCCTGGCCGCCGGTATTGGAATAACACTGCGTATCCAGCACCAGGATGTTGACGTTTTCGGTCAGGCTCAGCACGTGATCCAACCCGCCGAAGCCGATGTCGTAGGCCCAGCCGTCGCCGCCAATCAGCCAGATCGATTTTTCAACCAGGGCGTCGGCGTCAGTCAGCAGCTGCTGTGCACCGTCTACGTCCTTCAGGGCATTGCGAAGTGCTGCGACCTGCTCGCGACGAACCTCCGGTGTGGCTTCAGCGTGCAGCGCCGCGTTCAGCTCAGCAGGGATGTTATCGGCAAACTGGTCCAGCAGGCGCATCACGCGGGCACGGTGCTGATCGACGGTTAAGCGGAAGCCCAGACCAAACTCGGCGTTATCCTCAAACAGTGAGTTCGCCCAGGCCGGTCCGCGACCGTTGGCGTCGGTGGTGTACGGCGTGGAGGGCAGGTTACCGCCATAGATAGATGAACAGCCGGTCGCGTTGGCAATCAGCATCCGGTCACCGTACAGTTGGGTGAGCAGCTTGATATACGGCGTTTCCCCACAGCCGGAGCAGGCGCCGGAGTACTCGAACAGCGGGGTAATCAGCTGTGAAGTCCGGATATCAATACGTTCCAGTTTGCTGCGATCGATTTCCGGCAGACTCAGGAAGAAGTCATAATTCACTTTCTCTTCTTCGACGTGTTCCAGACGCGACATCATATTGATGGCTTTGATGTCCGGGTTCTGCCGATCCTTCGCCGGGCAGACCTCAACGCACAGGTTACAGCCGGTGCAATCTTCCGGTGCGACCTGCAGTACGTATTTCTGTCCACGCATATCGCGGGATTTCACGTCCAGCGAGTGGAGGCTGGCCGGGGCGGACTCCATCTCTTCCGGTGAAACCACTTTGGCGCGAATGGCAGAGTGCGGGCAGGCCGCCACGCAGTGGTTGCATTGCGTACACAGCTCTTCTTTCCAGACAGGGATCGCTTCGGCGATGTTGCGTTTTTCCCAGCGGGTGGTGCCCATCGGCCAGGTGCCATCCGGCGGTAGCGCCGAGACGGGCAGGGCGTCGCCCAGCCCGGCCAGCATCGCTGCCGTTACGGTCTTAACAAAATCAGGCGCCGCATCGGACACTACCGGAGGACGGTTCGGGCTTGCGGCATTGACCGGCTGTAGCGGGACCTCAAAAAGTGACTCGCGGGCCAGCGCCAGCGCCTGCCAGTTGCGTTCTACCAGCTCCTGACCTTTACTGCTGTAGCTTTTGGCAATCGCCCCCTGCAGTTCCATTAACGCGCTGTCACCCGGCAGAATGTTGGTCAGATGGAAGAAGGCCATTTGCATAACGGTATTGATACGCGCGGCCAGGCCACATTCGCGGGCAATTTTCGCCGCGTTAACCACGTAGAAGCGGGCTTTTTTCTGATTAAGCACCGCCTGAACCTCCTGCGGCAGGCGCGCCCAGACCTCCTCTGCGCTGTATGGGGTATTCAGGAGAAAAATTCCGCCGGGTTTCAGGCGCTCTGCCATCTGGTATTTATCGATAAACTGCAGCTGGTGGCAGCCAACAAAGTCAGCCTGAGAAATAAGATAGGCAGAACGGATAGGCTGTTCACTCACCCGCAGGTGGGAAACGGTCAGACCACCGGCTTTTTTGGAGTCATAGACAAAGTACCCCTGGGCATACCATGGCGTCGAATTACCGATGATTTTGATGTTGTTTTTGGTCGCGGAGACGCTCCCGTCGCTGCCGAGACCGTAGAACAGCGCCTCAAGTTTGGCCGTCGAGGGCAGGGTGTTTTCCGGTAAGCTCAGGGACAGATTCGTCACATCGTCATAGATGCCGACGGTAAAGCGCGGCCTCGGCTTCGCTTCGCTGAGTTCGTTGAACACCGCCAGCACGCAGTCTGGTCCGAACTCTTTGGAGGACAAACCATAGCGACCCCCGATCACGCGCGGTAGCGTTTCTCGCTCGCCCTGATTAAAGGCTTCTGCCAGGGCCGTCATCACATCCAGATACAGCGGTTCCGCCTGCGCGCCCGGCTCTTTGGTGCGATCGAGCACCGCAATGGCACGCGCACTTTCCGGCAGCGCAGAGAGCAGATGTTTCGCCGAGAACGGGCGATAGAGACGCACTTTCAGCACGCCAACTTTTTCACCGCGCGTCAGCAGTTCATCCACGACTTCCTCGCAGGTACCAATCGCTGAACCCATCAGCACAATAACGCGATCTGCCTGCGGATGGCCGTAGTACTCAAACGGCTTATATTCCCGGCCGGTGGCAGCGGCAAAGTCATTCATCGCCTGTTCAACATGGTCGTACACCGCGTTGTACCACGGGTTAGTGGCCTCACGAGACTGGAAATAAGTATCCGGGTTTGCCGATGTCCCGCGAATAACAGGGTGTTCCGGGTTAAGGGCACGGGCGCGATGGGCGTCGATCTCCGCCTGCGGCAGCAGATTCAGGATAGTATCGTCAGCCAGCGGAACGATTTTGTTGATTTCATGCGAGGTGCGGAACCCATCAAAGAAATGAATAAACGGAACCCGGCTTTTGAGTGTGGCGATATGCGAAATGAGGGCAAAGTCCTGAGCTTCCTGAACGCTGCTGGCGCACAGCATGGCGCAACCGGTCTGGCGCACGGCCATCACGTCAGAGTGATCGCCAAAAATAGAGAGCGCGTGGGTGGCAACGGTACGTGCAGCAACATGCAGAACGAAGGGGGTCAGTTGACCCGCAAGTTTGTACAGCGTCGGGATCATTAACAACAATCCCTGAGAAGAGGTAAAGGACGTGGAAAGTGCGCCGGTCTGCAGTGCGCCATGTACCGTCGCAATCGCACCGGCTTCGGACTGCATTTCAACCACTCTTGGGACATCGCCCCAGACGTTTTTTAACCCGTTACCAGCCCAGGCATCTGCCTGCTCAGCCATGGTGGAGCTTGGCGTAATCGGGTAGATGGCGATAACTTCACTGGTGCGAAACGCGACTGAGGCAACTGCACCATTACCGTCAATAGTTTGCATAGGACAACACCCTTACATTGCGCAAAAAATAGGGGTCTGTATTACGGCAACAAACCCTGAATATTATCTGTGTATTCTAGCAAACAGGGGATTTTTCGATTTTCGCTTTTGTGTCCTCGTTATTCTTGCCATCAATGAGTAGATCAAACTTTTGGCAGAAAAATTGCGAGAATTTGTTTCAGATGCGCATAAATACGCACTTCCGATCTCGACGACACGGGATGGGATGCCTATTATGCATAGGTTTCGCATTATTCATGGGGGAGAGAGCATGCGCTCAGCGTTTTTGGTAGGGTGTGCCGCATTATTGTTGTCGGCATGCAGCAGTGAACCTGTCCAGCAGGCAACGGCCGCCCACGTGGCGCCGGGAATGAAAGCCGCGATGTCCAGCTCCGGTCAGGCTAACTGCGCGATGATTGGCGGTTCGCTGTCGGTGGCCCGCCAGCTCGATGGTTCGGCTATTGGGATGTGCGCCTTGCCAAATGGCAAACGCTGTAGTGAACAGTCGCTTGCCGTTGGTACCTGCGGTAATTACTGATTAGTCTGCACGCTTAAACATCAGCGTTTTATCGGCTGTCGCCAGCGTTAACTGGTCTTCAGTCAGGTCGACCTGCGCCCCTTTGCGCAGCATGTCGCCGATGGCCTGATCCAGTTCGTTAAGCTGTGGTTCAGTACAGAGCTTGCGCGTCATGGCCAGCGTTTTCACCTTCAGCTCGCCTTCGGACAATTTCCCCTGTCCGCTGAAGCGGTTACACATTGCGCCTGAAACGCTGATGTTATTAACCAGGCTGATATCTGACAGTGCGTTAAAACTGATCTCAGGTGGCGTCGTCGTGTTCTTCACGGCCTTACCGTTCACATTTTCCAGCACAAAGCGGTGGCTGGTGAGCTGTTCCGGCTGAACGGAAGCTTTACCCGGATTAACGCAGCCGGTGAGGACAAGACTGATAACACTTAACGCCATGAGCTTTTTCATTTTTCTTCTCAAACTATAAATACCGTGAATCTGTTTCCAGTGTAACGATACGCCAGCGTGGGTTAATGGGGTTTATCTGAAAGTGCGGGGGAGATGTCGGGCAACGCGACGGCTGCCCGGAATAACGTTAGTGCGATTTAAACCCTGCCGCTGTCATCAACATGCGAAAGAGCATACTGACAGCAGCCAGTGCGAGTACGCTGCCGCCCCAGATAATGGCCAGCCACAGTAATCTTTTCCAGACCGGTTGTTGCATCAGTGATAACCCTCCCCATGCTGAACTTTGCCGCGAAATACGTAGTAACTCCAGAAGGTGTAGACCAGGATAACGGGAATGATCAACAGCGCGCCCACCAGCATAAAGCCCTGGCTTTGCGTCGGCGCGGCGGCCTGCCACAGGGTGATTGACGGCGGAATGATGTGTGGCCAGATGCTGATCCCCAGCCCGCTAAAGCCGAGGAATATCAGCCCCAGCGTCAGGACGAACGGACGATTATGGCTGTCGGGATTACTCAGACAGCGCCATTGATACAGGCTCAACATCACTACCAGCGCCGGGACGGGCAGCAGATAAAACAGATTCGGCAGCGTAAACCAGCGCGCGGCGATGGCCGGCTGCGCCAGTGGCGTCCAGAGGCTGATCGCCGCAATAAACGCCAGCAGCACGAGTAACAGCATTTTCGACACCTCACGCATCCGCTGTTGCAGGGGATTTTCGCTTTTCATCACCAGCCAGGTCGCGCCTAACAGCGCATACGCGACGACCAGCCCCGCACCGCAGAACAGATTAAACGCGGTAAACCAGTCAAATGGCCCGCCGGTATAGGCCCGGCCGGTGACGGTAAAGCCGTTAATGACCGCGCCGACCGTTACACCCTGGGTAAACGTCGCCAGAATGGAACCGCCAATAAACGCCTTGTCCCAGAACGGACGGTGCGCTGGCGTGGCTTTAAAACGAAACTCAAACGCTACGCCACGAAAAATAAGACCGATCAGCATTAATGTCAGCGGAATGGTGAGGGCATCAATAATCACGGCGTAGGCTAGCGGAAACGCGCCGAACAGGGCGGCCCCGCCAAGGACCAGCCAGGTTTCATTCCCGTCCCAGACCGGCGCGACGCTGTTGACCATCACATCGCGATCGTCGGCGTTTTGCGTGGCCGGGAATAAAATACCAATCCCCAGATCAAAGCCGTCCATGACGATATACATCAGCGTGGCGAAGACAATGATGACAAACCAGATAATGGAAAGATCGATACCCATTATGGCTGCTCCTTATGTTCAGTTGTGACGGCAGAAAGCGGGCGCGCCGGACGTCCATCGGACTCAGTGGCGAAAGATTCATGCGGCTGCGGGCCTTTGCGGATGAGACGCACCATATAGCTGTAACCCACGCCAAACACCGAGGTGTAAACGATGAAGAAAGCCAGCAAACTCACGCTCATATGCAGATCGCCATGGGCGGAGACCGCGTCCTTCGTGCGCTGAAGGCCGTAGACCACCCACGGCTGGCGGCCCACTTCGGTGGTTACCCATCCCGCCAGAATAGCCATCAACCCGGATGGCCCCATCAGCAGGGCAAACCACAGGAAAGGACGGGAAGAATAAACGCGCTTTTTGTAGCGCAGCCAGAGTGCCGTCACGCCAAGCAGCAGCATCAGCATGCCCAGGCCCGCCATGATGCGGAATGACCAGAAGACAATGGTGGAGTTAGGCCTGTCTTCCCTGGGAAACTCTTTGAGTGCCGGAACCTGTTTATCCAGGCTGTGCGTCAGGATAAGGCTGCCGAGTGCGGGGATCTCCAGCCCAAAGCGGGTGCGCTCCTGTTCCATATCCGGCCAGCCGAACAGCAGCAGCGGGGTAGGTTCACCGGGTGGGTTTTCCCAGTGGCCTTCAATGGCGGCAATTTTCGCCGGCTGGTGCTTTAAGGTGTTCAGCCCGTGCATATCGCCAACCATGGCCTGGATGGGGGCGACAATCAGCGTCATCCACAGCGCCATCGAAAACATCGCGCGAATAGCGGGGGTATTATTCCCGCGCAGCAGATGCCATGCCGCGGATGCGCCAACAAACAGGGCGCTACTCAGAAACGCCGCTATCGACATATGCAGCAGGCGATAAGGGAAGGAGGGGTTAAATACCACGGCGAACCAGTTCACCGGTACCACCTGACCGTTGACGATCTCATAGCCCTGCGGGGTCTGCATCCAGCTGTTTGAGGAGAGGATCCAGAAGGTGGAGATGATGGTCCCCAGCGCCACCATACAGGTGGAGAAAAAGTGCAGCCCCGGCCCGACTTTGTTCCAGCCGAACAGCATCACCCCGAGGAACCCGGCTTCGAGGAAGAAGGCGGTGAGCACTTCATAGGTCAGCAGCGGACCGGTAATGCTGCCCGCAAACTGTGAAAACCCGCTCCAGTTGGTACCAAACTGGTAGGCCATCACCAGCCCGGAGACCACGCCCATGCCAAAGTTAACCGCAAAAATCTTCGACCAGAAATGGTACAGCGAGCGCCAGACCGGATTTTTTGTTTTTAACCACAGGCCTTCGAGCACGGCAAGATAGCTGGCGAGACCGATGGTGATTGCCGGGAAAATAATGTGAAAGGATACGGTAAAGGCAAACTGTATCCGTGCAAGGTGAAAAGCATCTAAACCAAACATGCAAAACTCCGCGATGTATTTATGTCGATGCCATTCTAAGCCGCGTCTGCTCTGGGTTGCAGAGACAGACCCGGCCTATTTTGCTATAACAGTTTCCAGTGTATTGTATACATTCCCTCATGAATTGAATATCAATGAACCACTATTGCCATCAGTAGGGGGAGGCATCCAGAAGAATATTGGCGAGTTTAGACGTATTATGGAAAGAGTATACGTCCCCACGAACATGCAGATATACACCGTCGTCTTTAACATCGATTTTCACTTCAGGATCGTTAGTCACCATGAATGGCGTGGTCTGGTCAATCTGCGATAAAAATTCTGCCTCTTTTGTTTTTGCATCCAGTAAATAGTAGTGATAGGTGTATGATGTCATGGCTCCGGCATTAGCTTGAGTGACATACAATACAGCCCAGTTATTGACTTTCACTTTTGAACGTAGCTCTTGTTCGACAGGGAAGTTCATAAAACAGAAAACCCATCCGGCGTAGGCAAGTGCAAATAATACAGGTATGAGAATATAGCGTTTTTTAAAAACCCGTTCTTGTTGCATAGTCTATTCCGCATTTTATCCAGTGTTGATCAGTCGGATCATCCCCAAAAGGGGGGGAACCATACCAGTGTCCATCTATTGACTGGCCATTCCCTGACTTTGACTGCGCCCAGCCTGCAGCGCGTAACAGAACTGGGGCAGAAATTCCAGCCGCAGTACCCACCGCACCATAATGAAAATTACCAAAATTCTCGTATTGGCGGCCTATTCTTGTTTTATAATCCCATGGGCCATGTAACCTGACCTGTTGATAAAACCACTCATATGTTAGCGCTGATGGTCCCCGGTGAAATCTTGCTAGCATCATATTATTTAAGATGTTAACGCCTGGGGGAGAGAAAGAGGAAATATCATAAGGTGGGTGAGGGGAGACCGCTAAAGTTGGGTACCTCATGCTTGCGGTCTCTCATTCCAGTTATCGGTAAACATGATGTTACCATCACAGTGCTTCCAGGTGATTTTTTCATATCGAAATTCTACACATTCGAGATGATTGTGTTTTTCCTTTGTTGGATCTTTTGTGTCATGCATCATTGGCGAAATGCCGACGATTTTCACACCTTCTAATAACATGTTAAAGTATTCTACTTCTTGCCCGGCATCATTAATCTTGTACCATCTAAACTCAGCCGATTTAAGGGTTTGACCGGTTGCAACAGCCTTATAAAGATAGGGGGACGATGAATCAAAGTCTTTTTGTATGATTATTGATGAATGTTTGCGAGTACCGGTGATTTTTCCTGTAAGTCCATCGGTTGGCAGACTGAGGTTGTGGGAAAAGCCATTAACTTCTATGCTCCCTTCGCGATGCTGAACATCAACAGCTCCCTTAATATCTGCACCACCGTCGTCTTTTATCCATAAATATGCTGGAATTGCCATGTAATACTCCTTTTTGATTAAGTCAATGGTATTTTGGCGTAACTTAATACGCCATAACAGACAAGCTAATTAGGCAAAAAATGTTATTAAAATTTTATATATTTCAATTGGTTATGTTTTTTATTGCAGTTATTGATTTAATCAATATCCGACAGTAATACGAGCAACGCTTTTTTAATCAGTATTTTTATGAATTTTCCGCATAAAACCGCTTGCTTTGTCGTCAGCATCGTGCGTTAATGATCTTCTGGTTTTGAGTCCAAATAAATATCTGACGTAGTTTTATAAAGCAGTTCTCATCACGTTGTGCCTCTCCGCAGCCTCTCTTGGGTCTTTATCTACATTCCGATTAGTTTTGTTTCAAACCACTATCGCCTGATCGGCTCATGAGTAATTTTACGTTTTTACGTTTACAGGAGAATCCTATGACTTCTTATATCCATTTTCGCTGCCCTTGCTGTCATGGCTCGCAGTACCGTACCTCAGCCTTTGATGTGTCTGAGAAAAACCCTTACGGCGCGAAATGCATCTTTTGCAAATCGCCAATGATTACGCTGGACCATCTGGCCGCGGCGCGTCAGGCGCAGAACCACGTTACCGGTTATCGTAAGTAATTCATTTAGCAAACTATAACAGTTACCTAAAACTTCTCTTTTTCTCCTGCTGATATACACTGTCGGTCATAAGGAGAATCTGATGAAAAAATACCAGCGTCTGGCGCAACAAATTATCTCGCAGATCGAACTTGGCGTTTGGCTGCCGGGCGATAAGCTGCCTTCCCTGCGAGAGCAGGTGGCGAGCAGCGGCATGAGTTTTATGACCGTTGGCCACGCGTATCAGATGCTGGAAAGCCAGGGGCGCATTGTCGCCAGACCGCAGTCGGGCTATTACGTTGCCTCGCGCCCGACCGCGCAACAGCCTGCGCCACCCGCTCAGGTCATGCGTGACGAAGCGGTGGATATCAACACCTACATCTTTGAGGTCTTACAGGCCAGCCGTGACCCCTCCGTTGTGCCTTTTGCTTCCGCGTTTCCCGACCCCCGGCTTTTCCCGCTTCAGCAGCTTAACCGCTCGCTGGCGAACGTCAGCAAAACGGCGACGGCGATGAGCGTGATTGAGAATCTGCCGCCGGGTAACGTCGATCTCCGCCACGCCATTGCCCGCCGCTACGCGCAGCAGGGGATGAACATCTCCCCGGAAGAGATCGTGATCACCGCAGGCGCGCTTGAAGCGCTTAATCTCAGCCTGCAGGCGGTCACCGAGCCCGGCGACTGGGTGATTGTAGAAAACCCCTGTTTCTACGGTGCGCTGCAGGCGCTGGAACGCCTTAAACTGAAAGCCCTGGCGATTGCGACGGACGTCCGCGAGGGGATCGATCTCAATGCGCTTGAGCAGGCGCTGAATGATTACCCGGTCAAAGCCTGCTGGATCATGACCAACAGCCAGAATCCGCTCGGCTTCACCCTGAGCGCGGAGAAAAAAGCTCAGCTTGTCGCGCTGCTGACCCGTCATAACGTGCCGCTGATTGAAGATGACGTCTACAGCGAGCTCTATTTTGGGCGTGAAAAGCCGCTTCCGGCGAAAGCCTGGGATCGCCAGGACATGACGCTGCACTGCTCGTCATTTTCGAAATGTCTGGTGGCCGGCTTTCGCATTGGCTGGGTGGCGGCAGGAAAGCACGCGCGGCGCATTCAGCAGCTCCAGCTGATGAGCACGCTGTCCACCAGCTCTCCGATGCAGCTGGCGCTGGTGGATTACCTGGCGACCAAACGTTACGACGCCCATCTGCGCCGCCTGCGGCGCACGCTGGCCGAGCGAAAACAGCAGGCCTGGCAGTCGCTGTTGCGTCATATGCCTGCCGGGGTCAAAATTCACCATAACGACAGCGGCTACTTTTTATGGCTCGAACTTCCGGCCCAGCTGGATGCCGGGCTGTTGAGCGAACAGGCGTTGAGTCATCACATCAGCATTGCTCCGGGAAAGATGTTTTCCACCTCTGACGCGTGGACTCCGTTCTTCCGTTTTAATACCTCCTGGGCCTGGGGGGAACGGGAAGAGCAGGCGGTGATACAGTTAGGGAAATTAATTAGCAGTATGCTGAAATAAATATTCCCGCCTTTTACTCAATAATCATTCCTTATCTTTTTACCGGCGTGGCGACTATTTCGCCGCGCTGCGTCATACAAAATGTGCATACTGCCTCTCACGGCTAACCCCTTGTCTATAATCCAGTTAACGGGGAATGCGCCCCCGGTCACACCTTGATGAAATTTCCTTAAGCCGCACGGTGCGGCGCATTTGCGCGGTCTACGTTTATTAAGGGAGATATTTTTACGGCACGGCTGCCGCTAAATTTCATTGCGACAGGAGTAACTCTTATGAGCAAAAAATTTGCCCGCAGCAGCCTGTGTGCGCTCGGCATGACGATCATGACCGCGCAAGCCGCAGAACCGCCAAAAGCCATTGGCGACGGGGAAGGCCGGCTGGATATTATTGCCTGGCCGGGATACATCGAACGGGGGCAGACGGATAAAAATTATGACTGGGTCACCCAGTTTGAAAAAGAGACCGGCTGTGCGGTAAACGTCAAAACCGCGGCAACCTCGGATGAAATGGTCAGCCTGATGGCGAAAGGGGGATACGATCTGGTCACCGCGTCGGGCGATGCATCGCTCCGCCTGATCATGGGCAAACGCGTTCAGCCGATTAACCCCGATCTTATTCCCAACTGGAAAACCCTCGACGCACGGATAGTAAAAGGGGAATGGTTTAACGTCGGCGGGAAAGTCTACGGCACGCCCTATCAGTGGGGGCCCAACCTGCTGATGTACAACACCAAAACCTTCCCGACGCCACCGGACAGCTGGAGCGTGGTCTTTACCAGACAGGATCTGCCAGACGGTAAAACCAATCAGGGACGCGTTCAGGCCTACGACGGTCCGATTTACATCGCCGATGCGGCGCTGTTTGTCAAAGCCACGCAGCCGCAGTTGGGCATCAAAGACCCGTACCAGCTCACGGAGGAACAATATGCCGCCGTGCTTAAGGTGCTTCGCGACCAGCATGCGCTGATCCACCGCTACTGGCACGACACCACCGTCCAGATGAGCGATTTTAAAAATGAAGGCGTCGTGGCCTCCAGCGCCTGGCCGTATCAGGCGAACGCCCTGAAGGCCGAGAACCAGCCCATCGCCACCGTCTTCCCGAAAGAGGGGGTGACCGGCTGGGCAGATACCACCATGCTGCACGCACAGGCAAAACACCCGATGTGCGCCTATAAATGGATGAACTGGTCGCTCACGCCGAAAGTGCAGGGCGATCTGGCCGCCTGGTTTGGCTCGCTTCCCGTCGTCCCGCAAGGGTGTAAGGCCAGCACGCTGCTGGGCGAAAAGGGCTGTGAAACAAACGGGTATAACGAGTTCGACAAAATCATGTTCTGGAAAACGCCGGTCGCAGAAGGCGGCAAATATGTGCCTTACAGCCGCTGGACGCAGGATTACATCGCCATCATGGGTGGCCGTTAATCGCCCGGGAGCAGAACATGACGTACGCGGTAGAGTTTAACGATGTTTCCCGCCTGTACGGCGACGTGCGGGCGGTGGATGGGGTGACCATTGCAATCCGTGACGGAGAGTTTTTCTCCATGCTGGGGCCTTCGGGCTCCGGCAAAACCACCTGCCTGCGGCTGATCGCCGGTTTTGAGCAGCTGTCAGGCGGCACGATTTCTATCTTTGGCAAAGAGGCGAGCGAGCTGCCGCCCTGGGAGCGGGACGTGAACACCGTGTTCCAGGACTATGCGCTGTTCCCGCATATGTCGATCCTCGATAATGTCGCCTACGGGTTGATGGTAAAAGGCGTCGATAAGAAAAAACGCCATGCGCAGGCTCGTGAAGCGCTGGAAAAAGTGGGGCTGAGCTTTGCCGTTGCCCGCAAACCTTCACAACTTTCCGGTGGCCAGCGTCAGCGTGTCGCCATCGCCCGGGCGCTGGTCAATGAACCGCGCGTGTTACTGCTGGACGAGCCGTTAGGTGCACTCGATCTCAAACTGCGTGAACAGATGCAGTTCGAGCTGAAGAAACTTCAGCAGGAACTCGGCATCACCTTTATTTTCGTCACCCACGATCAGGGCGAAGCGCTGTCCATGTCAGACCGGGTGGCGGTATTCAATAATGGACGCATTGAGCAGGTGGATACCCCACGCGATCTCTACATGCGTCCGCGTACGCCGTTTGTTGCCGGTTTTGTTGGCACGTCCAACGTCTTCGATACGGTCCTTGCGCAGAAGATATGCGGTATGGAAGGCGCTTATTCACTGCGTCCGGAACATATTCGCCTTAACCAGAGCGGTGACGTTCAGGTTCAGGGATGCGTGCAGGCCGTTCAGTACCAGGGGGCCGCCACGCGTCTGGAACTGAAACTGGATAATGGCGCAAAACTGCTGGTGAGCCAGGCCAACGTCAGTGACGTCTCGTCGCTGAACGGCGTTGCGCCGGGGCAGGTCGTGATGGCGTCGTGGTCACGCGAGGCGATGATCCGCCTTCACGAGGAGAGGTGAAATGGAGATGAGCGTTGCGCATCCTGGTCCCTCTCGTAGCCGCATGAGCCGCATAACCGCACTGTTCTGGCGTAAGCCGTCGCTTGGGCTGTTCCTGCTGCTGCTTGCGCCGCTGATGTGGTTTGGCATTGTCTATTTAGGGTCGTTGCTGACCCTGCTGTGGCAAGGGTTTTACACCTTTGATGACTTCACCATGGCCGTCACGCCGGATCTGACTCTGGCGAACATCCTGGCGCTCTTCAACCCGGCAAACTACGACATTATCCTGCGTACGTTAACCATGGCGGTTGCGGTGACCATTGCCAGCGCTATTCTGGCATTTCCGATGGCGTGGTATATGGCGCGATACACTCATGGCAAGTGGAAGGCGTTTTTCTACATTGCGGTGATGCTGCCGATGTGGGCAAGCTACATCGTCAAAGCCTATGCCTGGACGTTGCTGCTGGCGAAAGATGGTGTGGCGCAGTGGTTTCTCAGCCATCTGGGTCTGGAGCCGATCCTGACCTCACTCCTGACGCTTCCGGGCATTGGCGGCAACACGCTTTCCACCTCCGGGTTGGGACGGTTTCTGGTCTTCGTCTATATCTGGCTGCCATTTATGATCCTGCCGGTCCAGGCGGCGCTGGAACGCCTGCCTGCGTCTTTATTGCAGGCCTCGGCCGATCTCGGGGCGCGACCCCGCCAGACCTTTCGCTACGTCGTTCTGCCGCTGGCCATTCCGGGTATTGCGGCGGGTTCGATATTTACCTTTTCCCTGACGCTGGGGGATTTCATTGTTCCCCAACTGGTGGGGCCGCCGGGCTATTTCATCGGCAATATGGTCTATTCCCAGCAGGGCGCCATTGGCAATATGCCGATGGCCGCCGCGTTCACGCTGGTGCCCATCGTGCTGATTTCGCTTTATCTGGCGTTAGTGAAACGCCTGGGAGCATTCGATGCACTCTGAACGCGCACCACTGTTCCTGAAAGTGGCAGCCTGGGGAGGCGTTATCTTCCTGCACTTCCCACTGCTGATCATCGCCACCTACGCCTTTAACACCGAAGACGCCGCCTTCAGCTTTCCGCCGCAGGGGCTGACGCTGAAGTGGTTTAGCGTGGCAGCGGGGCGCGGAGACATTATTGAGTCCGTGACGTTGTCACTTCAGATTGCGGCGTTATCCACCGCGATTGCCCTTGTCCTTGGCACGCTTGCTGCAGCGGCCCTGTGGCGAAGTGCGTTTTTTGGCAAGAATGCGATCTCCCTGTTGCTGCTATTGCCGATTGCGTTACCGGGGATCATCACCGGACTGGCGCTGCTGACCGCGTTCAAAACCGTCAACCTTGAGCCGGGCTTTTTCACTATCGTGGTGGGACACGCCACCTTTTGCGTGGTGGTGGTGTTTAACAACGTGATTGCCCGGTTCCGACGCACCTCCTGGAGCCTGGTGGAAGCGTCGATGGATCTTGGGGCCGACGGCTGGCAAACCTTCCGCTATGTTGTGCTGCCCAATCTGGGTTCAGCGCTGCTGGCCGGGGGAATGCTGGCGTTTGCCCTGTCGTTTGACGAGATAATCGTCACAACCTTTACGGCGGGACACGAGCGCACGTTACCGCTGTGGTTGCTTAACCAGCTCGGGCGTCCCCGCGACGTACCGGTCACCAACGTGGTTGCACTGCTGGTGATGCTGGTTACAACCGTCCCCATTCTGGGAGCCTGGTGGCTAACCCGCGACGGCGAGAATATTGCCGGTAGCGGGAAATAACATTCATTTCAACAGGACAATGCTATGCAAACACATCTGCTGATTAAGGGTGAACTGGTTGCCGGAGAAGGAGAGGTGCAGCCGGTTTATAATCCGGCCACCGGAGAGGTACTGCTGGACATTGCTGAAGCGTCACCGGCGCAGGTCAATGCAGCGGTAGAGGCCGCGGATCGGGCGTTCATCGACTGGGGGCAGACCACGCCAAAAGCGCGTGCGGAGTGCCTGCTGAAACTGGCTGACGCCATCGAGGCGAATGGTGAAGAATTTGCCCGGCTCGAATCTCTCAACTGTGGCAAGCCGCTGCACTGCGTTCTGGGGGATGAGATCCCGGCGGTGGTCGATGTTTTCCGTTTCTTTGCCGGGGCGGCCCGCTGCCTGAATGGCCTCGCCGCCGGAGAGTATCTTGATGGCCACACGTCGATGATCCGCCGCGATCCGGTAGGCGTGGTGGCCTCTATCGCGCCGTGGAACTATCCGCTGATGATGGCGGCCTGGAAGCTCGCGCCCGCGCTCGCCGCCGGTAACTGCGTGGTGATCAAACCCTCTGAAATTACGCCGCTGACGGCACTGAAGCTGGCGGAGCTGGCAAAGGACATCTTCCCGGCGGGAGTCCTGAACGTGCTGTTTGGCCGCGGTAAGACGGTCGGCGATCCGCTGACCGGGCATGAAAAAGTCCGCATGGTCTCGCTGACCGGTTCGATTGCGACCGGGGAACATATCATCGGCCATACGGCTTCCTCCATTAAGCGCACCCACATGGAACTGGGCGGCAAAGCGCCGGTTATTGTGTTTGATGACGCCGACCTGGATGCGGTAGTCGAAGGGGTACGGACGTTTGGTTTCTACAATGCCGGGCAGGACTGTACGGCCGCCTGCCGTATTTATGCCCAGAAAGGGATTTATGCTGCGCTCGTGGAAAAACTGGGCGCCGCGGTAGCCAGCCTCAAAATGGGCGCCCCGGAAGATGGAGATACCGAACTGGGCCCCCTCAGTTCTGCCGCCCATCTTTCACGCGTCTGTCAGGCTGTCGATGAGGCGAAAGCGCTCGGTCATATCCGCGTGGTTACGGGCGGGAGCAAAAAAGAGGGGGCGGGCTACTACTTCCAGCCAACCCTGCTGGCGGGGGCAAAACAGGACGACGCCATCGTCCAGCGCGAGGTGTTTGGCCCGGTGGTGAGCGTCACCGAGTTTGATGACGAGGCGCAGGTGCTGGCCTGGGCGAACGATTCCCAGTACGGCCTGGCGTCATCGGTCTGGACCAAAGACGTGGGCCGCGCGCATCGCCTGAGCGCGCGCCTGCAGTATGGCTGCACCTGGGTGAATACGCATTTTATGCTGGTGAGCGAAATGCCGCATGGCGGCATGAAATTATCCGGCTACGGCAAGGATATGTCGGTCTACGGACTGGAGGATTATACGGTCGTCCGGCACGTCATGATTAAGCACTAAGTCTACGCGCCTGGCCGCTTGCGCGGTCGGGCGTTCACTTTGTCCGCGATGAGTGTTAAGCAAGATACTCAATTGTTATTAGCCGTAATTTTTAAGTGGTTATTCTGTAACGAAAAAACTTGATCTGTGTCAACATATGACGCATATTGCGTGCGGTTATTTTTTCGGCTCTGGTATACAGAATGACGTTGTATCAAAAGATGTTGGTTTTTTACGCAATCATGGCTTCCATCTGCGCATTAATCACCTGGTTCCTCTCTAAAGACCGCAAACGTATCCGACTGCTCAGTGCTTTTCTGGTGGGGTCAACCTGGCCAATGAGCTTTCCCGTTGCACTGCTGGTCTCGCTTTTCTGAAGCACGCTTCCATTTTTAATAGTTGAATATGGCATTCCAGATACGGTAACTGTATAAATACACAGTGCATCGTAAAAGGAGTGCTTATGAACAGTTTTTACTCGCAACAGGCCGGTTGCACCGTGCGCTGGCATGATTTGCCCGGCACTGGCGATCCCGTGGTGTTCATTCACGGGTTGGGCTGTGCCGCTTCCTATGAATATCCCCGTGTCGTGCATGACCTTCAGTTCGGGGCGCGCCGGGCCATTCTCGTCGATCTGCCGGGTAGCGGCTACAGCGATAAACCTGCGCACTACCGCTACCGAACCACCGATCAGGCTCGTGTCGTCGTGGAGCTGATTAACCATCTCAAACTGGACACCTTCTGGCTGTACGGTCACAGCATGGGCGGCAGTATTGCTATCGAAACGGCGGGGATGCTGCCCGCGCGCGTAAAAGGGCTGATGGTGTCGGAACCCAATTTTCATGCGGGTGGGGGCATGTTCAGCCGGTCTATCGCAGCACAAACCGAGCAACAGTTTCTGGAACAGGGCTATGACGCCATGCTGCGCGCCGAAACCACGGCGTGGGCAGGGTGCCTGCAGAGCAATGCCCCTTACGCCGTCTGGCGCGGTGCCGCGAGTCTGGTGGCGGGCGTTGAGCCAGAATGGGAGGTGCAGTTCCTGTCACTCCCGTGCCCGGTAACGCTGATTTTCGGCGAGCGGTCGCTGCCTGATGACGATGTGGATAATCTGAAGCAGAAGGGCGTTGCGGTAAAAATCATCCCTGCGGCGGGCCACTCAATGTCCTGGGAAAACCCCTCCGCGCTGGCGCAGACGCTAGCCGGGTGTATGACGGAGTGATCGACCGGCGGTGACGGATCTGCAGCGGTGAAGAATCCAGGCCGGGTAAGCGCAGCGCCACCCGGCAAGAAAGGCGGCTACAGTGTTAATCCGCCCTCAGCGTAATAACGCCTGCAGAGCCTTGCGCGCCCCCGGCTGAACATCATGCGGGTGCTGGTAATCAATGTTCTCTATTGCGCGGCTATAGAGCGCAACCAGCCAGTCGTAAACGTACGCAGTGGCCGCATGCACAGGCTGTTCCCCCAGGCGCGTCAGGCGGGGACCGGCGCTGCTGACGACCGGCGTGACGAAGATAGCCTGACCCTTGCGGATGCGGCTGGCCGGACGTGTCGCCACGGGCGTCTGGTCATAACCCAGCCAGCCAATGAAATTGCCCATCACGGCATGCAGTTGCGCCGCGCTACTCTTATCCGCTTCGACAATACGCTGTAGCTGCTGAGGCAGATCCAGCCGGTAGCTGGTGACCACCAGCACATCCGCGATTTGCTGCAACACGGCGGGGTCCAGCCCCAGACGGGCGGCGGTGGCTTCATTGCGGCTCCACTGACGCAGATGGTTTATCCAGACCCGGTGCGCAAGACGCGCTTTGTCTTTTGTCTGGTACTGCGCGGTATTCTCCTGGGCGCTGTCGGCAAACAGGTCAATGGTGTCCGTGAACAGCCCGTTAACCTGCTCCTCACGCGGTTGCTGAACGGCCAGCAGCGTTTCAAAGGCTTTGAGCGGCGGCAGCAGACCATCCAGCAGCTCACCGTGGCGGGCGGCGCTGCTTTGCAGCGTGCGTACCATGTTTTCCGCCTGAGCACGTCGGGTGCCCGGCTCTTCAACCAGCGGTACCAGATAACTTTGCATCAGCGATGAAAGCGCCTGGCGCAACCCATTTTTCAGGGTGCTGAGACGCTTGTGTCGCAGCGCAGGCAGCGTGGCCTGAGACAGCCACTCGATGACGCGCTGCATGCTGTGGCTGTCCAGCGCCTGCAGCGTACCCCAGCGCAAACCCGGCTTGCCGAGCAGGTGTTGAACGGCTTCATCAAGATTCTGCCGGGTAGTGAAGCGGGCGTCATGTGGCGTAATTGCCCAGACCAGGCCCGGCAGAGCAGAGTCTTCAGCGGGCTGCGTCTCCTTGACCCAGTTCATTAACACTTTTGCTTTTTTGGCTGTCTGCTCGTGCTGCGCCGTGGCGTTGCAAATGACCAGCACATCCGGCTCGAGCTGTTGACGGTAATGCTCCAGCAACCACTGGGATTTCGCCTGACGCAGCGGGTCAGCACCGGTATCTTCAACAAGCGGGATATCAATGATATCGACGTTATCCAGGGCCGCGTTCTCAACCGGCAACACCAGCTCGCGGGTCAGGAAGGCAAGTACGTCGACGGGGATGCTGATCGCGTTAAGCATTTCACCGTCATTCAGCGGATGAAGCAGGGTCTCCTGGGCGTCCTGCAGGGCTGGCGTACCGTCGTGCGTCAGGAACCCTTCACCCGGCAGCCCAAAGCTATCCACCAGCAGGCTCAGCGGGGCGGCGAGGGCGCTGGCATGGCTGGTCTGATGCAGCACATGGGCCAGGTTTAACCACTGCTGGGTCAGCTCCTGCTGCTCGCCCCACAGCAACGACCAGACGCTGGCGCGCGTGCTGAGATCCAGCGACGGTACCAGTTGGGCAAACTCATGCCACAGGGCGTCATCAATTTGCTGTTTAGCGGCGGGCACCGTGCTCTGCCAGAAGCGGGCAATCGCCCCCACTTCCTGCGCCGTGATGCCGGGCACGCCCTGCGGCTGGCGCAGGCCGCGCCATTTCTTCAGGCGTGTCTCAATAACCGCCTTATCCACCGCGCGTATCTGCGGATGCAGCGTCGTGCGGGTAATGAAAAGCTGTACCAGCTCGGCCTCGGTCACCAGACTCAGACGCAGCGGGAATGCCTCATCCACCACGTCAGGTGTTTCGCGGGTGAAGCGAACGGCCATGTTGGTCAGGGCATGTCCCGGGTTGATATGCGAAAAATAGTCAAAGCTGCGCTGGCCCGGCGTCACGTTCAGGCGGCCATTCCCGCTGCCGCACAGGGACAACAGCAGGTGTGCTTTCGCGCTCTGGGAATGACCGTAAAGCCCGATGCTGCTCTGGCGGGTCATGGCGCGTTCAATGGCCTGCTCACGCGCCTGCACCGCGTTGATGCGGGCAAGCAGGGCGTCGGCATCGTTATCCAGTACAGGGGCGTTCAGGCGCGTCTCATTAATCCACCCGATTAAGGCCTGAGTGGTGGTGGTCGTCGCTGTCATTTCAGGTATACGCTCCCGCTGTCGATCCAGTAATGGCTGCCGCTGTGTCGGCGATCGGCCAGAGTATTCAGTTTGAAGGTTAATGCGTCAGGTGCCACCGGCGTGCCGTCCTGCAGCCAGGCATCGCTTAGCTCAAAGGCCTCCGGGCCCTCCTGCTTGCTGCCGCCGCAGAGTTTGAGCCGCACGTTCAGCACGCCGTCGCCGGCAATCGCTTTTGCCAGTTCAGGTGAGTTAATGCTGAGCGTGTAGAGCGGCGTGGCGGGCCAGCGCGCGTTCGCCAGCTGACGGAAGCCGAGGGTGACGTTACCGCGCAGCGGGAAGTGCAGGCGCGCGTCGAGCTTCGCACCGGGTTTATCGAGGTCGATGTCCTGGTACCAGACGTTTTCCTCGCGCAGGGTATTCACGGTGTTATCCAGCACGCCGAGATAACGCACGGTGGAATACGCCCCAATGTCCGCAGCTTTAAAGTTGAAGCGCGGCAGGCGCAGATCAAGGGCCAGGCTGCAGAGCATGGCCCCCACGGCAGCCGTCGATTTCGGGTTGCCAATCCGCCCCTGCTGGCTGAACGGATACCATTCGTGCACCTGGTATTTATCCAGCCAGACGATGCGGTTAACCGGCACCGGCTGCAGATGGCGAATCAGCGCCTGAACGCCGGGCAGGCAGCCTGGACGCCCGGTGATGAGCAGAATATCGCAGCTGTAATGTGAAATCGCCTCACACACCGCGTGCAGCGGTGAGGCCAGCGTAAACTGTCCGCCCAGCATCGCGTCCTGCATTTCGCGGAAATTGACGTGCAGCGGCACGGCGAACAGATCAAAAGCGTCGGAACCGGCCGGCAGGGCATGATCGATGGCCTGCTGCAGATAATTCATCACGTTGCGGGTCGGTTTCTGCGGCAGAAGATCGCCAAAGGTGGCATGCAGTCCGGCCAGCGGATCGTCAACGTCGCTGGATTCCCACGCGGCAAGAATGGCATGGCCAATCGGCATAAAGAGCTGAAGGGCCGTTTGCTGGCGAAGTACGGCCTGGGTATCAATGCGCCCGGAGTCGCCGAACAGTGACGCCATCAACAAAGAAGCATCCGCAATGCCCGATTTCTGCAGCTGCGTTTGCAGGGCGGGCAGTACGTAGCGCTGAATCACGTCCAGTAACGTATCGTCGCCCGCCACCTTAAACCCTTCGCGGAACAGGAGCTGCGGAGTGATTTTGACGTTATTGCCGGAGCCGTCATCCAGCTGGTAATGGGTGATTGCCATATCCGTGGTGCCCCCGCCAATGTCGATGGAGGCGACACGCAACGCCCGGCCCGGCTGCGAACCGGGCTCAGGCTCACGGTCCGGACGAGCAAGGGAGGCGAAGAAGGCTTCCGTCTGACCGCCAAAGCGCGAGATCGCTTCGTTATACAGCCAGACCAGTTGACCGCAGCTGGCTTCGTCCCACTCCATCTGGATTTCCGGGACCGGCACCACGCTTTTTTCCTGCTGTTTGCGGGTGACAAAATCCTCATCCTGCGGGTGCCATCCCATCGCTTTCCAGACAATGGCGATGGCTTCGAACATGCGGCGACGGAAAATTTCGCGCTCCTGCTTTGGCATGGCCGAGGGCAGCGTCAGGATCAGGGTACGCAGCTGGCGCGGCGACGCCGGGAAGCCCAGACGCAGGCGCGTGGCGACGCTGTTGATCTGCCCCAGCGCCTGCGCCAGCAGTTCGCACAGCATGTGCGTCATCAGCGTGCTGCGGCTGTACTGCGGCGAGAAGACCGGCAGTCGCTCATCATGCGGCAGCGTGAAGAGCGGCTCGCCGTCATCGTTCATCAGGTTCATCAGCGGGAACGCGGTGGCAAGCGGTTCACGCTGGGTTTTGCTGTTCATCTGACTAAAGCGCCAGTCCTGTACTACCGGTGTTTCATCCCACAGGTAGCGACGCGGGCTGGAGATGCCGCTGTTACCTTCGGTTCCGAGACGCTGCATCGCCAGCTTGCGGGCCTCATCACCGACGCGGACAATCGACGGCCAGACAAAGGCATCTTCGCGACCGCTTTCAACCGAGAAGTGCTGCTTGCCAAAACGTGCCTCCGAAAACTCAAGACGGCTGGTAAACAGCGGCTCATTGAGGAACTGCGGCTCGCTTAATGAGCGCACCTGCAGTTCGGCGGTCTGGCGTAGACCATCGTTCGCATCGCCGTGGTCTTCAATAATCACGCCGCAGGTGTGGGTATTCCCCACGTCGAGGATCAGGTCGACCGGAATGGCCGGGGTGCTGAGCGTATGGGTAACAAATTTGACTTCCGGCACGGTGAGCTGTTCACCGAGCATGGTCAACAGGTTAAGCCAGTGCGCCTGATATTCAAAACTGCGCATCGCCTGCTGCAGGTCGCGCTCGGAACGGTTTTCTACGCCATCGGCATACTGGGTAAACGCCTCGCGCAGCCAGCCGTCAATCCAGGTTTGATCGAGGAAATTTTCAACTTCTGCATCGCGCCATGCCAGGGCAAAGCGGGTCCCGTTCAGGATATCGTTCTCAACCGGGGAGAGGGCGGACGTGGCATGTCCGGCAATCTGGCTGTCAAGCGCCAGGGTCACACGGTGGGTATTGCCTGCCGTGTCGGGGGTGACAAGCTTGCGCACCTGTACGCGGGCCCAGTTATCCGGCCCTTCCACAAAAGTCCGCGGCGGGTTGAAGCGCAGGAAAGGCACGGGGAGCCAGACGCCGTCGAGAACCGCCAGTGACTGATGCAGCGGGATGGTGGTTTCCGGTTTGACCACTTCAGGCTGCCCACCGTCAATGCCCGGCAGGGTATAGCGCCCGTTAACCATGTCGAAATCGAGTCGTAAAAGCGGGCCATTCGCGGTTTTACGTACGAAGCGCCCGTGACTGGCGGTGTCCTGCGGCGTCAGGCCGAAATCCAGGAACTGCACGCCGCTGTTAGCAATAAGCGTGACGCTTTGTTTATAGTCGCAAAGATTTACCAGCATAGGATCAGGCACCTGCTTTCTTGAACGTCAGTGGAACGATGGTGTTTGCATCATAACGCGCGCGACATTCTGCGATATCGCTGGTGCCTGCTTTACAGGCAACTTCCGGCATCGGGTAGCGGGAACCGTCGGTGCAGCGGGCAGTACCGCGACTCTTGATCATCAGTTCGCCATTGCTGTGCAGCCCGGAGAAGACTTCCGCGCGGCAGACAATATTGTCGCCATGAACAATACGGGCAAAACCTTTATTGTTCTGGATTTGATAGCGCATTGACGGCGGCTTGCCGGTCACCGGATCTTTTACGTCGAGGATGGCGCGCCAGGTGCCGTTCAGGAAACGCGTGGATCCCGCTTTTACCTGATTCGCTTCCATTACCATGGCATCTTTCGGGATGGCGGCAATCACCACCGGAGCGGGCTGTGGCGCAGGCTCTTTCTCTTTGCTGGCCACCACCTCTGCCTGATGCAGCGGTAACGTCATCGCCAGCGGCTCAACCGCTTTAATCGGCTTTGGCGCAATCTCCACGGGCTGAGGGGCGGGGGCCGGTGCGGGCTCGGCGGAAGGCGCCTGTTTTGGCCACAGCAGCGGCGCGGCGATGGCGGCAACGATCACGGCAGCAACCGGCAGCGTCCACAGCGGGATACGACGCTTTTTCGCGACAACCGCCGGGGCCGGTTCCTCTACGGGTTGCGCAACAACCGGGGCTGGCTCAGGTTCGTACAGCTCTTCCGGCGTAATGCGCACCACTGTAGAAGGGGCGATCAGCGGCTCGTCAGCGTGCTCGAAGGTCACCACCGGTTCGGGTTCCGGTTCGGGCTCAGGATCGTCAATCACAATGGGGTCAGGCTCAGGGATCAGGGATTCACGCAGGCAGTCGAGGACATCATCGCGCGCATTTTCGTTGAGGTTTACAAATCCCCAGAAGCTGATCACCGGCTTTCCGTCCACCAGGAAAAGGAAATTTTCACCCGGGAACTGAAACGCCTTTGACAGCAGAGAGCCAAAAAGCTGTTGCGCAGTTTTGGGCGACTGGAGGCATTTCTTGCTTAACGACTCGACGCTGGCGAGCGTGTTTTCCAGATAGCGCAGGGCGCGATAACGGTCATCTTCACCCGCCGCTTTCCAGCTGGTTACGCTCCCGTCAACAGGAGAATACCAGTCCACGCGGTCACCGCTGTCGTTGACCTGAGGAATAGCCAGACAGTCGACGATAGCCTGCTGTTTGCGCAACCGGAGCGCTTCCCGGATTTGTAACGCTGATTCGAAAACGGCTTGTCCGCCGCCGCCAACGGCCTGAAAATCATCCAGATTACCGCTGCGTAAAAGAGTTTTTGCCACGATTTGATCCCATATACTTCTTCACACCGTTACTTTAACGAAACGAGGAAGCAAACAAACGGAGGAAGAGACGCTAAAAGCGCCGATTTCTTGCGGCATAGAAAGTGACGGTTGTGCTTGACGAATAATGGCACTTAAGACAAATCGCTTTTTCTGACGCTGGCTGCAAAACCAGCGAAAAACGTAACTTTAGAATAACCTGATAGTGTTTCGTTATTTGCCAGGTCATAACGGCTGTGCTGTTATTACTGTTCTATATAATAAAATTGTCAGGGTTATAACCATGTCTACAGGGAAAACACTGCTCGCCCTTGCGCTGAGCGCACTTTTACCAGCCGGTGCCGCATGGGCGGCAAACAACGACACCCTTATTTACTGTTCTGAAGCGTCCCCCGAGTCCTTCAACCCGCAAATTGCCAGCTCTGGACCGTCTTTTGTGGCCAGCTCTCAGGTGCTCTATAACCGCCTGATCAATTTCGACCCGGTGAAAAATACCCCGGTGCCGTCGCTTGCCGAGTCCTGGACGATTTCACCTGATGGCAAGACCTATACCTTTACCCTGCGCAAAGGGGTGAAGTTCAACAGCAATAAATACTTCAAACCGACGCGTGACTTTAACGCCGATGACGTTATTTTCTCGGTCATGCGTCAGAAAGACCCTAAACACCCGTACCACAATGTGTCGCAGGGCAATTACGAATACTTTAACGATGTGGGTCTCGATAAACTGATCCAGGACGTGAAAAAGGTCGATGATTACCACGTTCAGTTCACCCTCAGTGAACCTAACGCCGCATTCCTGGCCGACTGGGGGATGGATTTCGCCTCCATTCTCTCCGCTGAATACGCCGACGCGATGCTGAAAAAAGGCACCCCGGAGAACGTGGACACCTGGCCGATTGGTACCGGGCCTTACGTTCTCCAGCAGTACAAAGTGGATTCGCTGATCCGCTACGTCGCAAACCCGAACTACTGGGAAGGCGAAGTGCCGACGAAGCATCTCATCTTCTCCATTACGCCAAACGTGGAAACCCGTCTGGCGAAGCTGCAGACCAACGAGTGCCAGATCATTCCTGCGCCGTCCCCGGTGCAGTTTGATGTTATCAAGAACAACAAAGACCTGACGCTGCACGCGGTCGATGCGCTGAACGTCGGCTATCTGGCGTTTAACACCGAGAAAAAACCGTTTGATAACGTGCTGGTGCGTCAGGCGTTGAACTACGCGACTGACAAGAAGGCCATCGTTAATGCGGTCTTTATGGGGTCGGGCGCGGTGGCAAAATCGCCGATCCCGCCAAACATGCTGGGCTTTAACAAAGAGTTGAAGGACTACAGCTACGATCCTGAAAAAGCGAAAGCGCTGCTGAAGCAGGCCGGGCTGGAGAAGGGCGCGGAGGTCACGCTGTGGTCAATGCCGGTTCAGCGTCCGTATAACCCTAACTCCCGTCGTATCGCGGAGATGATCCAGAGCGACTGGGCAAAAGTCGGCGTGAAGGCCAAAATTGTCTCTTACGAATGGGGCGAATACCTCTCCGGCATGCGTAAAGGCGAACATGACTCTGCGCTGTTTGGCTGGATGTCCGATAACGGCGATCCGGACAACTTTGCCGATGTGCTGCTGGGCTGCAACAGCATTAAAACCGGCTCAAACGCCGCGCGCTGGTGTGACAAGGGGTATGATGCCCTGGTACAAAAAGCGAAGCTGACCAGCAACCCGGCGGAGCGTGCGAAACTCTACGGCCAGGCGCAGGAAATCTTCTACCAGCAGGCGCCGTGGATCGCGCTGGCGAACGGCAAAACGTTCTATGCGACCCGGAGCAACGTAACCGGGTACAGCGTGAGCCTGATGGGCAGCGATTTCTCAAAAGCGAAGCTGAATTAAGTATGTCATCGCCGGGTGGCGGCTACGCCTTACCCGGCCTACATTTGGCACCCGTAGGCCCGGTAAGCGTAGCGCCACCGGGCACATAACAAGGAGTGACAATGTCACATTTAAACGACGTGATCGCCCGTGTCGATGGCGCGATTAACGAAGGCGTCATCACCCATATGAATGAACTGCTGATTGAACTGAGCGATGACGCTGAGCTGAGCCGTGAAGACCGCTACACCCAGCAACAACGCCTGCGTACCGCCATTTCGCACCACGGCAAGGAGCACAGAGAAGAGATGGAGGCGCGCCACGAACAGCTGACCAAAGGTGGCACGATCCTCTAGCGATTAAAACTGACGTCGCGCCACCAGCCAGGCGCCGACGACCAGCATCACCGCGCCGCACACCGGGCCGATCAGGGCGCGTAGCGGAATGCCATTGCTTCTCAGCACGTCCATTACCAGCCCGCCGATAAGCTGGCTTGCCACCAGCACGGCAATCGTCGTCGCCGCGCCAACATTCTGATACCCACTGATGCTGGCAAACACAAAAAAGGAGCCCAGCAGCCCGGGAATGAGCGTCCACCAGCGTACCGTTGCGGCCAGCTCGCTAAATCCGGCGACGCCCTGTTTCAGCAGCAGAATGCTGACAAACAGCACAATGCCGACCAGGGAATTCAGCAACATCGCGATAAGTATGGTGGAGGAGGACTGGGTGATACGCACCATCAGGGTGTTTTGCACCACCAGGCCTATTCCCGCCGCCACCAGAAATGCCAGCGTTAGCGACTGATTCATGGGATAGCGTCCGGATCGCTGCGTTCATCCAGCTGCAGCTGCATAAAGGTTAAGTCCAGCCAGCGGCCAAACTTGGTCCCCACCTGTGGCATTTGCCCCGTCGTGACAAAACCGAGCGTTTCATGAAGATGGATCGAAGCCTGATTCTGCGCTTCAATCCCGGCAACCATCACGTGTTTACCGATGGCGCGGGCCTCGTCAATCAACGCTTTCATCAGCATGCGGCCAATGCCTTTGCCCTGATGATCCGGGTGGACGTAAACCGAGTGCTCAACCGTGTGACGAAAACCGTCAAAAGCGCGCCAGTCGCCAAAGGAGGCGTAACCGGTGATCGCGCCGTCTTCCTCACTGACCAGTACCGGGTAACCCGCGAGCGTGCGCGCCTCAAACCAGGCGATGCGGTTCTCGGTATCGACAGTTTTATCGTTCCAGATCGCGGCGGTGTGCAGCACCGCGTGGTTGTAGATCTCTCCTATCGCAGCGCAGTCTTCTTTGCAGGCATGACGAACGATCATGATTAAACCTCTGTGTTGTTCACTATAGTGTTACGTTATGGCTACGATATTACACAACTGTATCGCCCGATCGCTACGGCATAAGCCATATTTTTTTGTTATCAAAAGCCCATTGAAATGCCGTTCATACACTATAGTATGACGTCATGAACACCATAACAGACACAATGAATCAACGGATTAGCGCAAGAATTCGCCTCGAACGTGAGTCTCGCGGCTGGTCCCTGAGCGAGCTTGCTGACCGGGCAGGCGTCTCCCGCGCCATGATCCATAAGATAGAGCGTGGGGACAGCAGCCCGACAGCCACCTTGCTTGCCCGCCTGTCTGGCGCGTTTGGCATTAGCATGTCCACGCTGATTGCCCGGGCCGAAATGCAGGAAGGAAAGCTGCTGCGCCTGGCAAACCAGCCCGTCTGGCGCGACCCGCAGACGCACTACCTCCGCCGCCATGTTTCTCCCCGCACCGATCTGCCCATCGATCTTGTTCAGGTTGAACTGCCTGCGGGCAGCGATGTTCCGATGCCGGCATCTTCTTACGCGCTGGCACGTCAGCTTATCTGGCTGCAGTCCGGCGAGCTGGTGTTTCAGGAGGGCGATACGCGCCATGAGATGCGCGCCGGAGACTGTCTCGAACTGGGGCCGCCCAATGACTGCCGGTTCATCAATGAAACGAATGAACCCTGTATCTATCTGGTTGTACGGCTGAACCAGTCTGGCTCGTAATGCTAAGGCGAGAACGCCGTTCCTGCGCCAGGCTGTAATGACATTTGTACCAGAAGGAGATCCTGATGAATCAACCTGTTTCGCAAAATCGCCGCTGGGTCCTGGCTTCGCGCCCTCATGGTGCGCCAGTCGCGGAAAATTTTCGTCTGGAAACGCAACCCGTTCCTGAACCTGAGGCGGGGCAGCTTTTGCTTCGCACCGTCTGGCTGTCGCTGGATCCATACATGCGCGGGCGCATGAGCGATGCGCCATCCTATTCACCGCCGGTTGAGATTGGTGCGGTGATGGTGGGGGGAACGGTCAGCCGTGTTGAACACTCCCGACATCCCGATTTCAAACCGGGTGAGTGGGTGCAGGGCTATAGCGGCTGGCAGGAGTATGAACTTTCAGACGGCAGCGGTCTGGTGAAGCTTGGTGAAAATCCATCACATCCTTCCTGGGCGCTGGGTGTTCTGGGTATGCCGGGCTTTACTGCCTATATGGGGCTGCTGGATATCGGGCAACCCAAAGCCGGTGAAACGCTGGTGGTTGCGGCGGCAACAGGCCCGGTGGGGGCGACCGTGGGGCAGATTGGCAAAATCAAAGGTTGCCGGGTGGTTGGCGTCGCCGGTGGTGCTGAAAAATGTCGCCATGCCGTCGAGGTCCTCGGGTTTGACCAGTGTCTGGATCACCACGCGGCGGATTTCGCTGAACAACTGAAACACGCCTGCCCGAACGGCATTGATGTCTATTATGAGAACGTCGGCGGCAAAGTCTTTGACGCGGTCCTGCCGCTGCTGAATACCGCCGCACGCGTGCCGGTGTGTGGTCTGGTCAGCGGCTATAATGCGACGGGCCTGCCAGAGGGGCCGGATCGCTTGCCGCTTCTGATGGCGACCCTTCTCAAGAAACGCATTCGTATGCAGGGCTTTATCATCGGCCAGGACTACGGGCACCGCATTCAGGAGTTCCAGCAGGAGATGGGGCGCTGGGTACAGGAAGGTAAAATTCACTATCGTGAACAGGTCACGGACGGGCTGGAGAACGCGCCGGAGGCGCTGATTGGCCTTCTTGAAGGGCGGAACTTCGGTAAAGTCGTGATTAGCGTCGCGGACGACAATAAATAAAGAGTACTATGGCGGGGTTTCCCGCCATATTTATTTGTGAAGATACGATATATTGTCTTTAATTACTGGACATGGCATTTCGCGCCATCATCCCGGATGAGCCCGAAATCGATAAAAAATGACGTTTGCTTTTTTTGCAGTTTTTACGTACTCCCACCACCAGGCATGACGATACAGGATATATCGGACCAGCGTCGTTTTATTAAAACTGGCGTTTAAAAATAGCATTAAGTTTTAGCTACAGGAATTGAACATGCTTGATTTGGATCACTTAGAAAAAGCCCAAAGGGTCAGCCTTACTATGCAAGTTGAACTCAGTTTGAAAGGGGCGTTAATTACTGGCTCACTCAAACCTGGGGCACGACTGATAACGAAAGAGATCGCCGATAAATTAGGTACCAGTATTACTCCGGTTCGCGAGGCGCTTTTGCGGCTGGTCTCTTCTGGCGCGTTACACGCCACTCCCGCGCAGGCATTTCTGGTGCCAGAGGTGACGCTGGAGCGTTATAACGAGATTAACGCCATCAGAAAACAACTTGAGCCGATGGCCGTTGCCGCCGCCTGTCAGAATATGTCTGACACTAAGCTTGAGACGTTGCGCAAAATGTCAGACGCCTTCCATGAGGCCATGCGCAACGGGCACGTTCAGCAGGCACTGCATGCGAATCGCGTCTTGCGGTTTACGCTGTATCAGTATGCGGAAATGCCAACGCTTAACGCGCTAATTGAACAGTTATGGGTGCGTATCGGGCCCTGCATGAACTATCTGCATCAGGAACTCAACGACATCAAAGCCTCGACATATCACTATGACGAACTCCTTACCGCCCTTGAGCGAAGAGATGTTGAAGCCAGTCAGAAGGCAATTGATAAGTTGATTGATGAAGCCAATACTCTTTTACAGCGACAATATTTTAACTGAGAGATTATTTAACAGAGCGACTATATACCGCACCTGATTATTTATCTGATGAATAACTCCTGATGGTTTATTGCCATCAGGAGCGTTATTTTAGAGATAAAATAAACTTTTCTTATTACTTACTCGAAGCGATAAGAGACCGAGAGTCCTACACCGTAGTTACGTCCAGGTGCAGGCTCGTAATAACGACCGTTGGACTCGTTGACAATGACTGAGCCGACGTACTCTTTATCGAAGAGATTATCGACGCGACCAAAGACGTCCATGCCCCAGTTGCCATAGTTAAATTTATACCCGGTATTCAGTCCGACCACCGTATACGATGGCGCTTTCGCTGTGTTCTCATCGTCGGCCATGATATCGCTCATGTAACGCACATCTGAACCCGCGTACCAGCCTTCCTCCGGCTGCCAGCCAAACGAGGCGTAACCCATATTACGGGCGATGCCCGGCATCCGGTTACCGTTACAGTTCGTATCGCCGCATACGTTGGTGCGATAAGTGGCGTCCAGATAGGTCCACGCCATCTTCAGCTTCCAGTTTTCAGCGAACTGCTGATCGAGGGACACTTCGACACCCTGACGACGGGTTTTGCCGGCATTTTTATAGCTGGTACGGCCGCCAGAACTGGCATCCACCACGATCTCGTCATCCGTATCGGTACGGAACAGGGCGGCGGTCAGCAGGCCATTGCCGATGCGGGTTTTGCTGCCCACTTCATAGGTGTTGTTGGTGGACGGTTTCAGACCAATATTCAGCCCACCCTGGTTATCTGAACGGTAGGAAAGCTCGTTGATGGTTGGCGTTTCAAAGCCACGCCCGGCGGCGGCGTACAGGTTCCACGCGTCCGTCACGGCATACTTCACGGAACCGGCAGGGAGCCATTTGTGGTAGCTCGCGTCGCCGCTGTCATCGCCATTGCCCGGCGTCACGTAGTGGTCATTGGAATCAAACCAGACCGAGCTGTAGCGTACCCCGGCATCCACTGACAGTTTCTGCGTCAGCTGCCAGCTCGTTTGCAGATACGGATCGACGTTCCACATCAGATTGCGTTCATTGCGACGCTTATCACCTTTTACGCCGTAATCCGGTACGCCGTTATCCATGACGAAGTTCTCGTATCCGCGACGATCTTCGCTCATGTTTTCGTAGTTAAGACCGGTGGTGAAGGTCACCGGCACCAGCAGCTCGCCACGGTGCGTCCAGCGGGTATCAATCCCCTGATAGTGGCGCTGCATATCGATCACCCCACCGGAGTGGGAGGGTTTCAACTGCGGCTGATACGGAATCGACTGGTACTGCGTCATTTCACGCTCACCGGCGTACATAATCACACTGAGGTCGTCCTGGGTGCTGAGCTGACGATCGTAACGCAGGCCGGCCTGGGTCTGTTTGATGGTTTTACGCGTGTTGTACTGATCGCCGCGCGGGGACTGGCGCGGGTTGTCCCGCCACTCCTGATAGTTCAGTCCGCCCGGATCGTTGGCCTTCATGTCCACGCTGTTAAAGACCAACGTCAGCTTGCTGACGTCATCAATACGTACACCCAGTTTGGCGTTGGCAAGGTTCTTACGCGCGCCGCTGTGGTCGCGATAACCTTTAGTGGTGAAACGGGTGGTGGACACGGTGTAATCCACATCGCCCGCGTGGGTGCCATCACCCATTGCGCCAGTGGCTTTCATGCCGTAGCGCCAGGTCCCGTAACTGCCGTAGTAGCTGCTGGCTTCAATGGTCGGCGGCTGCTGTCCGGTCTGGGTATTGATGTTAATCACGCCGCCAGAGGCGTTGCCGTACAGGGCAGAGAAGGGGCCGCGCAGCACTTCAACACTCTCCACGCTTGAGAGATCGATGTTCGAGGTCTGACCCTGTCCGTCCGGCATGGTGGCCGGAATACCGTCTACGTACATACGGATGCCGCGCACGCCGAACGTTGAACGGGCACCAAACCCACGCATCGACAGCTGAAGATCCTGAGCATAGTTCTGCCGGTTCTGAATTTGCAGGCCCGGGACGCTGCCGAGAGATTCAGACAGGTTGATACGGGGAGCGGCATGGCGCATGTCGTCGCCATTGACGACGCTCACCGCGGCTGGAGTATCGAGTTCCGATACGGTTTGCGGCGTGGCGCTGACGATCATGGTCTGTTCTTCCGCGCTCATGGCGGTAAGGGGCGCAAAAATAACAGGAACCAGCAGTAGCGGAAGAGAAGCCTTATGGGCAGAAATGATTTTCATGAATAAAACCGGTTGTGGTGTATAAACGAACCAAATGGAACATGTCCATATATGTTAAAGGTTTTGTAAAAGTTTTGAAAACTATAACCGCACATTGCGTTAATGGAAGGCGAAGCGGGAAAGAAAATCTCCACATTTGATTCATTAATGATTACTATTCTCATTATCAAAAGGCGATGCCATGACGTTGCCTGCCGGAAGTGATGTCAGCAGAACCCCTCATTTCAGAAAAGGAATTGTTATGTCTTTACGTCATCTGTGCTCACCGCGCCTGAGCCTGTCACTGCTTTCAGCCACGTTACTGCTTGCCGGAACGTTCCAGGTTCATGCCGCCGAAGAGGTGCTGCGTAAAGCCGTGGGCAAAGGGGCGTATGAAATGGCGGTGAGCCAGCAGGAAAATGCCCTGTGGGTCGCGACGTCGCAAAGCCGTAAAACCGACAAGGGCGGCGTTGTCTATCGCCTCGATCCGGTTACGCTGGACGTGACGCAGGCGATTCACAGCGATCTCAAACCTTTTGGTGCCACTCTTGATAAGGCGACCCAGACGCTGTGGTTGGGCAACACTATCAACGGTGCGGTAACGGCCATCGATGCGAAAACGGGCGATGTAAAAGGGCGGCTGGTGCTGGATGGACGTCAGCGTAGTGACACCGTTAAGCCACTGCAGCCGCGCCAGCTGGTGGCCGATGACAGCACGAACACCGTGTACATCACGGGCGTGGGGAAAGAGAGCGTCGTCTGGGTGGTGGATGGTGCCACGCTGAAGCTGAAAGCGACCATTGCCAATACCGGGACCTATAGCACCGGCCTGGCGCTGGACGCGCAGGCGAAACGTCTCTATACCACCAATGCGGACGGCGAGCTGGTGACGATTGATACGGCCAGCAATAAAATTATCAGCCGTAAAAAGGTGCAGGATGACGGCAAAGAGCACTTCTACCTGAATCTGAGCCTCGACACTGCCGGTCAGCGCGCGTTCCTGACCGATTCAAAACAGCCGGAAGTGCTGGTGGTGAGCCTGAAAGAGGGCAGCGTGATCGGCAAAATCGCCGCGCCGGAATCGCTGGCCGTCCTGTTTAACCCGGCCCGCAATGAAGTTTATGTGACGCACCGTGAAGCCGGTAAGGTGAGCGTGATTGACGCCAAATCGTATAAGGTCACCAAAACCATCGACACGCCGGTCTACCCGAACAGCCTGGCGCTCTCAGCGGATGGCAAAGCCCTGTACGTGACGGTGAAACAGAAATCCACCCGTCAGCAGGAAGCCACCCAGCCTGACGATGTGATTCGTATCGCGTTGTAATAAAAAAAGGGAAGGCTAAATGCCTTCCCTTTTTGTTGACTGCGTATTAACGCGAGGTCTCTTCAACCAGCGGCGCGTCGTGTTTTTCATCATCAGGATGAACCGGCGCGGTGCTGTGGATCTCGTGAACGCGTTTACGCACGCCAAACCAGCCGGCAATCAGCAGCACGGCCAGCAGCGGAATGGTCGCGATGGTGTAGGTGCCGTTCGGGTAGTCGAACGCCATCAGCACCAGCACGCTGAACAGGAAGAGCAGGGTGAGCCAGGAGGTCACCGGTGCGCCAGGCAGCTTAAAGCTCACGTCAGCGGCTTTCCCTTCTTTGATCGCTTTACGCAGACGCATTTGACAGACCACGATAAAGCCCCAGGAGGCGATGATCCCGAGTGCGGCCACGTTCAGCACGATTTCGAAGACCTGAGACGGGACCAGGTAGTTCAGGAACACTCCGAAGACGTAGACCACCAGCGTGGCCAGAATACCGGCGTACGGCACGTGCTGCTTGCTCATCTTCGACATGAACTTCGGCGCAGAACCGCCCATCGACATGGAGCGCAGGATACGGCCGGTAGAGTACAGACCGGAGTTCAGGCTCGAGAGCGCCGCCGTCAGCACCACGATGTTCATGATACTGCCAACGTAAGGCACGCCCAGCTTAGAGAAGAAGGTCACGAACGGACTCTGACCCGCCTGATAGGCGTTCCATGGCAGCAGCAGAACCAGCAGGACCACGGAACCGACGTAAAACAGACCGATACGCCAGATCACGCTGTTGATGGCTTTTGGCACCATCGTCTGCGGATCTTTACATTCACCTGCTGCGGTACCCACCAGCTCGATGGAGGCAAAGGCGAACACCACGCCCTGAACCAGCACCAGCGCAGGCAGCAGACCGTGCGGGAAGAAACCGCCGTTATCGGTTATCAGGTGGAAGCCGGTGGCGTTGCCATCCAGCGGTTTACCGCTGCCAAGGAAGACGGTACCCACGACCAGGAACACTACGATGGCCAGCACTTTGACCAGCGCAAACCAGAACTCCATCTCCGCGAACCATTTCACGCCGATCATGTTCATGGTGCCGACAATGGCCAGCGCGCCAAGCGCAAAGACCCACTGCGGCACATCGCCGAACGCGCCCCAGTAGTGCATATACAGCGCAACCGCGGTGATGTCGACGATACCGGTCATCGCCCAGTTGACGAAGTACATCCAGCCCGCCACGTAGGCCGCTTTTTCACCGAGGAATTCACGGGCGTAGGAGACGAAGCTGCCGCTGGAAGGGCGATGCAGTACCAGTTCGCCCAGCGCGCGAAGAATGAAGAAAGAGAAGATCCCGCACACCAGATAGACCAGGGCGAGAGCCGGGCCAGCCATCTGCAGACGTGCACCCGCACCTAAAAACAGACCCGTTCCGATAGCGCCGCCGATGGCGATCATTTGAACCTGACGGTTGCCCATCGCTTTGTGGTAGCCCTCTTCGTGGGAGTTCAACCAGCGACGTTTAGCAGCATGATGATCGGCTGCGCTTTTATTGCTTGTTTTCATTGAGTTACCTGTTTGCCTGTCTGAACCATTATCGTGATAGTCCTGCCTGGCAGAATGCAATACAAACGATTGCTTCTGCGCAAACACATGTCGCCTTCCCAGTCATTCTGCGTATGGATAAGGCGAAACATGGCGAGGCATCCTACCTGCAATTCATAAGCGACGCAAAATATAACCGTGCCGAAAGTGATGCACGTCGAAGGAAATCGTGTGGTCAGAGCAGACGGGGATCACAACACGCTGAATCGTGGTGAGTTTTTAGTCAAAACAATTGCGGGGTTGATTATTTAATCATCAGATTCCCTTAATTATTACCAGATGGTATAAATTTTTGTTGCTGCAGGGCATTGAGCAGCAACCTGAACGCGGTAGTGTGCTGTCGACGGCTCGGATAATAAAGGTGATATCCTTCAAAAATGGGGCACCACGAATCAAGGACCCTGACCAGCCGTCCGTGATGAAGAGCGTCCAGAACCGAGGACTCGGGCACGTAGGCTAATCCGAGACCATTCTCCGCCGCATCGATGCGCTGCGACAGATTATTCAGCGTTAGCTGTCCTTCAACCCGCACGCGAATCTCACGCCCGTCGCGTCCAAACTCCCATTGATACAATCCCCCTCGCGTGGGCAGGCGCATATTGATGCAGCGGTGGTCAGCGAGCTGCTCCGGCACCTGCGGCACCCCAAAGCGTGCAAGATAATCAGCGGAACCGACGACGGCCATGCGCATGTCCGGAGCGATCCGCACCGCAATCATATCTTTTGCCACCTGTTCACCCAGGCGTACTCCCGCGTCGAAGCGGCCGTCCACGATATCCGTCAGGCCGTTATCGATCGTCACCTCGACGTTAATCTCAGGATATTGCGCCATAAACGTTTTCAGTATCGGCCAGAGCACGGCGTCCATCGCGTGCTCGCCGGCGACAATGCTGACCGAGCCAGCGGGTTTGTCACGGGCGCTACGAAGCGCCGTGAGTTCCTGCTCGATCTCCCGCAAATGCGGGCTTAAGCGCATAAAAAGCTGCTCACCCGCCTGGGTGGGCACCACACTGCGGGTTGTACGGGTTAAAAGGCGTACGTCTAACCGCGCTTCAAGCTTGCGCATGGCATGGCTCAGCGCCGATTGCGATACGCCCAGCTGCGCCGCTGCGCGTGTAAAGCTGCGCTCGCGGGCAACCACCATAAAAGAGAGCAGGTCGTTGAAATTGTCTTTTAGCATTGCGGTTGCCTCTATTTATGAATTTCAATCATATTTCCTATCTGATTATGCACGCTAATAGTTCGGATTGCTTTGCGCTACTGTTAACGCAACAGTTAACGAGGAGTACAACATGAAAATTATCCGCAGCGGTTCATTACCTTCAGCAAAGGGGCCAGAAGACTGGTTCACCGGCACCGTCCGCATTGACGCGCCCTTTCAGGCGACCGAACCTGCCCGCGTCGGCGGGGCAACCGTGACCTTTGAGCCGGGCGCACGCACGGCGTGGCATACGCACCCCCTGGGACAAACGCTGATTGTGACGCAGGGGCGCGGCTGGCTACAGGAGTGGGGCAAAGCGGCGGAAGTGCTGAATCAGGGCGATATCGCCTGGATCCCACCCGGCGTGAAGCACTGGCACGGGGCAAGCGCGCAAACGGCGATGACGCATATCGCCATCGCCGAATCGGAAAACGGCAGCCCGGTAGCGTGGATGGAAAAAGTCACCGACGAGCAGTACCCGAACGGCTAACCGCCAGACACGGCAATCGCCTGCTTAAGGCGCGTCGTGCACTTCGCCTCCCAGGGAAAATTGCCCTGCTGAAATAGCGTTTCGTTAAAAGGATGAAAACGTTATTATTTGGTCAGTTTTTGTTAACGGGCTGAGGCTTGAGTGAAAATTAACGTCATCGGAACCAGCGGAAGTGGAAAAAGCACGTTGGCGAAGCAGATTGCGGCCGAGCTGGACATTCCCTGTATCGAGATGGATCGACTCTACTGGCGCCCTGACTGGCAGGGAAGCCCGGACGACGTGTTTCAGGAAACGCTGGAGCAGGCGCTGCAGGCGTCGCCAGACTGGGTGCTTGACGGTAACTATAACCGCACGCGCCCGGTCAAATGGCGCCATGTCGATGTTGTGGTGTGGGTCGATTATGGGTTTACCCGCACCCTGTATCAGGCCGTCACCAGGGCCATCAAACGGGCCTGGCATAAACGGGAACTTTGGCCAGGCACGGGGAATAAGGAGAGTTTTCGCCGCGCGTTCCTGAGCAGAGAATCCATTATCATCTGGACGATAAAAACCTGGCGCAATAACCGCAGGCGTTATGAAGCCGATCTGCAAAACCCGCGCTACGCGCACATTCGCTTTGTCCGTATTACCCGCCGCAGTCATGTGGATGCGCTGATTGCCTCTCTGAAGACATATTCTTAGCGTGGTTTTATATATCTGTTTTCCGGCAAACTAAATGTAAATTAATTGTTTCTCAGTGGTGAAATACGCCTTTAATAATGTCGACATGTTAAGTCAAACGAGAACGCAACATGTCATGGCGAATCAGCATTCTGGATAAAAGCCCCATCGCTGAACACGAAACGGCTGCCGATGCACTGGCGCGTACCCTGGCGCTGGCGCAGCAGGCAGAAAATCTGGGCTATCACCGCTTCTGGATTGCCGAACACCACAACACCCCCCAACTTGCCAGCCCCTCACCGGAGCTGCTGATTGCCTGGATCCTCGGGCAAACCTCGCGCATTCGCGTCGGTTCCGGCGGCGTGATGCTTCAGCACTACAGCCCGTATAAAGTCGCCGAGAACTTCAACGTTCTGGCCGCGTTGGCGCCAGGCCGCGTGGATCTCGGCGTCGGAAAAGCGCCGGGCGGTCTGCCGCTCTCGACCCGCGCGTTGCAGCAGGGGCTGAATCAGCAGGAAAAGGGCAGTTTTGCCGAACAGCTGGCCCAGCTCAACCGCTGGATCCGTCCTGAACATCAGTCAACGGCGGAAGCCGTTCTGGCCACGCCGCTGCCGCCGTCGCCTGCGCAGGGTTTTCTGCTCGGCGCGAGTCGCGAAAGCGCGCTGCTGGCCGCCAGCCTCGACTGGCACTTTGTTTTTGCCGCACACCTGAATGGCGATCCGGATCTGCTGCGTGAGGTGATCGCCACCTGGCGTGAAAACAGCGTCCGCGATGTGATTGTGGCGGTGCAGGCGATTGTCGCACCGACGCAGGCCGAAGCAGACGCGCTGGCGCAGAAGGTGGAAGTGTGGGGCGTTGAGCTGGCCAACGGCCAGCGCGTCACGGTGGCCAGCGAAGAGCAGGCTTACGCCTTTGCGCGTCAGGCAGGGAGTGAGCCGGTACGCATTGCGCGTCGGGCGCAATCTCTGCTGGCGGGCACGGCGGAATCCGTGCTTGAACACCTTAACGCCCTCCATGAAACGTGGGGCATTGACGAATTTATTATTGATACCCCGGTAGCAGAGGGCGCCACGCGCGTGGCGTCGCTGCGTTTGCTGGCCGAGGCCCGTCTTAACAGGGAGGTTACCGTATGAGCTTTGGCGAACAACTGATTGCCTGGCGTCGCGAGCTGCACCAGAACCCGGAACTGTCCGGTCAGGAAGTCGAGACCACCGCACGCCTGCGCCAGTGGCTGACAACGGCGGGCATTACGCCGCTGCCTTACGATCTGCCGACCGGGCTGGTGGCGGAAATTGGTTCCGGCAACAAGCTGATTGCGCTGCGCGCAGATATCGATGCCCTGCCGATTGAAGAGCGTAGCGGCGTACCGTTTAGCTCGCAGCAGGCAGGGGTGATGCACGCCTGCGGACACGACATCCACACCAGCGTGATCCTCGGTGCGGCGTTAAAGCTGAAAGAGCGGGAAGCTTCGCTTAACGGCCGGGTGCGGATCCTGTTTCAGCCTGCCGAAGAGAACTTTGGCGGCGCGAAGAGCATGGTGCGGGCCGGTGCCCTGCGGGATGTCAGCGCGATTTTCGGTATGCATAACGAGCCCGGCCTGCCGGTCGGGGAGTTCGCCACCCGCGGCGGGCCGTTCTATGCCAACGTCGACCGCTTTGTGATTCGCATTACCGGCAAAGGCGCGCATGCCGCACGTCCGCATGAAGGTAACGATGCCATTGTGCTGGCGAGCCAGCTGGTGACGGCGCTGCAAAGCGTCGCCAGCCGCAACGTTAACACGCTGGATTCCGTGGTGCTGAGCGTGACGCGCATTGCGGGCGGCAACACCTGGAACGTGCTGCCGGAAAGCGTCGAGCTGGAAGGCACGCTGCGCACCCATCGCACGGAAGTGCAGCAGAACGTGAAAGCCCGCGTGGGCGAGATTGCCGCCGGGTTTGCCAGCGCCTTCAGCGCGCAGATTGATATTACCTGGTATGCCGGACCCACCGCGCTGGTCAATGACGAACGCTGGGCGGCATTTGCCACCTCGGTTGCCCGGGAGGCGGGCTATGAAACCCGGCACGCCGAGTTACACATGGGCGGGGAAGATTTCGCGGTCTATCTGCAGTCCATACCCGGTGCGTTTGTCAGCATTGGCAGCAACAGTGCGTATGGTTTACATCACCCGGCGTTTAACCCGGACGAAGCATTAATCGAGCCCGCTGCCCGCTATTTTGCACAGCTTGCGGAAAAAGCCCTGCAACACGTTTAATTCTGAAGAGGTGAATATGTCTGCACATCGTCAACTGCGGCTCGGGACCATTTTGCATGGTGCATCCGGGAATATGTCCGCCTGGCGCCACCCTGAGGCCATCGCCGATGCCAGTATCAATTTCGATTTCGTCAAAGCGACGGCATTAAAGGCGGAAGAGGGCAAACTCGATTTCTTATTCGTTGCCGACGGTCTTTATATTAACGAAAAATCGATCCCGCATTTTTTAAACCGCTTTGAACCATTAACGGTGTTATCTGCGCTGGCAAGCATCACCTCGCGCCTGGGGCTGGTGGGAACCTTATCCACCTCCTACAGCGAGCCCTTTACCACGGCCCGCCAGTTCGCCAGCCTCGACCATCTGAGCAATGGCCGCGCGGGCTGGAACGTGGTGACCTCGCCGCTGGAAGGTTCGGCGAAGAACTTCTCCCGTGAAAAACACCCTGAACATGCGCTACGCTACCGGATTGCCGACGAGTATCTCGACGTGGTGAAAGGGCTGTGGGACTCCTGGGAAGGAGATGCCTTTGTGCGCAACAAAGAGAGCGGTCAGTTCTTTGACCCGGCAAAACTGCACACCCTGGATCACCGTGGTGATTTCTTCCAGGTCGCCGGACCGCTGAATATTGGCCGTACCCCGCAGGGACGTCCGATTGTCTTTCAGGCCGGCGCGTCGGACGACGGGAAAAAACTGGCGGCGAAACATGCCGACGCTATTTTCACCCACCATGAAACCCTCGACGAGGCAAAAGCCTTTTACCGCGACGTGAAACAGCAGCTGGAAACTCACGGCCGCCGCCCGTCGGATTTGCATATATTCCAGGGCGTCAGCGTGATTGTGGGAAAAGATGCAGAGGACGTGGAAAACCAGTATCAAACCACGGCGGCGCTGGTGTCGATTAATGATGCCCTTAATTACCTCGGGCGTTATTTCGAACATCATGATTTCAGCCAGTATCCGCTAGACGAACCGTTCCCGGATATCGGCGACTTAGGCAAAAACAGCTTCCGCAGCACTACCGATGAGATCAAGCGGAACGCCCGCGAGCGCAACTTAACCCTGCGTCAGGTGGCGCTGGAAGCCGCTTCGCCGCGTCCACGCTTTTCCGGTACGCCGGAAGAGGTGGCAGACGGTCTGCAGGCCTGGTTTGAAGGCTATGCCGCCGACGGCTTCATCATTCAGGGCGGCACGCCGGACACCTTCCCGCGCTTTGTGGACCAGGTCGTGCCGGTTCTGCAGGCTCGCGGCCTGTTCCGCACCGACTACCCGGGCACCACGCTGCGCGAAAGCCTGGGTCTGGACCAACCGAAAAATCACTTCACACAACAATAAAAGAGAACACCGCTATGCAGAAAACATCGCTTATTCTGGCGCTCGCGCTGGCCTTTACCCCTGCCGTCTGGGCAGAGAATGTGAACATTAACGGCACCGGCGTGAGCATCGAGGCCAATAAAACGCCGATCAACACCGCCAAAAACGGCGATGCCATCGCCCGGTTGCCGAAAGACTATCGCTTTGCCGTACCGGGAAAATTTACCGTGGCGGTGGCGGGGCTTAACCAGCCGCCGCTGACGGTGTTTTCCGATGACAACAAAACGCTGTTGGGCAGCGAGGTCGACGTTGCTCGTCTGGTGGCGGACAGTCTCGGGCTGGAGCTGAACGTGGTGCCCACCTCGTGGGAAGACTGGCCGCTGGGGGTCGCCTCCGGCAAATACGATGCGGCCATCAGCAATATCACCGTCACCAAAGAACGCAAACAGAAATTTGATTTTGCCACCTACCGGAAAGACTCCCTCGGTTTCTACGTGAAGTCTACCAGTCCCATTACCTCGCTGCAGAAGGCGGAAGACATCGCCGGGCTGCGGATTATCGTGGGCTCCGGCACCAACCAGGAGTCCATCCTGCTGGCATGGAACGCGGAAAACCTGAAGAAAGGGCTGAAACCCTTTACCCCGATCTACACCAAAGATGATGCGGCTCAAACCCTGGCGCTGCAGTCCGGGCGTGCGGATGCCTACTTTGGTCCGAACGTGATTGGCGCATGGAAAGCGGCGCTGAACGGCAAAACCAAACTGGTGGGTAGCGTCGACGGCGGCTGGCCGAAGGCGGCGCATATCGCGGTGACGCTGAAAAAAGGCAGCGGGCTGGTTGAGCCGGTACAAATCGCGCTGAACGGCGTGATCAAAAACGGCGATTACGACAAAGTGCTGAACCGCTGGGGGGAAGGGGTTGAGCGCATTCCTCAGTCAGAAGTGAACCCGGCTGGCCTGGGTGATTAAGGAGGCGCTATGCGCGAACAATTTCGTGATGTCTCGCCCGAAGATGCCGAACTCCAGCCCATCATCGAGGGGCTGTTCGGGGAATATGCCGCCCGTTACGGGGACTACTTCTCTAAAGATGCGGAAGTGGAGCTGACGGAATGGTATTTAGCGCCGCAGGGACTGTTTATCGTCCTGGAACGTGACGGGGAAATTATCGCCACCGGCGCTTACAAGCCCTATGACGAACGGACCGCAGAGATTAAGCGTATCTGGACCAATAAATCCCTGCGTCAGCAGGGACTTGCCGGGCGAGTGGTGCAGGAGCTGGAGCGCAGGGCGGTGCTGGCGGGGTATAGCCAGATCTACCTGACCACCGGTTTTCGCCAGCCGGAAGCGGTCCGGCTCTATCTCAGCCAGGGCTATCAGCCGCAGTTCGATCTGAACCGGGATCCGGAAGAGTATAGCCAGCCGCCGTTTGATGGTCGGTTGCGTTTCACCAAAACGCTGGTACGCGAAGCGTTCAGTAAAACCGCATGAGGAACGACGATGAGCAACGTTGAAACCATAAAGGTGGTCCCGGCGCGTTATCCGCTGCGGACCGTCGGCGCCGCGGTGGCGCTGTTTGTCCTGGCGGTCGTAATTCAGTCCGTGGCTTTTAACCCGCGCTGGGAGTGGGGCGTGTTCGCCCGCTGGTTCTTCGACCCGGTGATCCTCGACGGTGTCGGTCAGACTCTGCTGCTGACGCTGATCGGCACCGCGCTGAGCGTCGTGTTTGGCGGCATGCTGGCCCTGGCGCGACTCTCTTCGTCCTGGCTGCTGAGCAGCCTGGCGTGGGCCTACATCTGGCTCTTCCGGTCGCTGCCGCTGATCGTAGTGCTGATCATCCTGTATAACTTTTCCTATCTCTACGACACGCTCTCGCTCGGCGTGCCGTTCACCGGCATCACCTGGGGCAGCTTTGAAACCATCAACGTGCTGGGGCAGTTCTCCACCGCGGTGGTGGGGCTGACGCTGGTACAGAGCGCCTATACCGCCGAAATTATTCGCGGCGGCTTCCTCGGCGTTGACCACGGGCAGTATGAGGCGGCTGCCGCGCTCGGCCTGCCGGCCTGGCGTCGTACGGTGCGCATCATTTTACCCCAGGCGCTGCGCACCATTCTGCCGTCGGGATTCAATGAGATCATCAGCCTCGCCAAGGGCACGGCGATGGTGTACGTCCTGGCGATGCCGGAGCTGTTTTATACCATTCAGATGATCTACAACCGCACCCAGGAGGTGATCCCGCTGTTGATGGTCGGGGCCGCCTGGTACCTGGTGATTACCACCGTCTTGTCCGCTATCCAGTACGGTGTCGAACGCGCACTTGCCCGTAGCGAACGCCGTTCTGCCGTTAACCAGAACCGAGCCACCCGGCGCAGCCGTTCTGTCACCGCCACGCCAGCACAGGAGCCCGTCCATGCCAGCCTCTCCTGAAGGACATATTTCGATTACCGGCGTCAGTAAATATTTCGGTCGCCATAAAGCCCTCGACAACGTCACGCTTGAGATCCCGCCAGGGTCCGTGACGGTGATCCTCGGGCCATCCGGGTCGGGCAAGTCGACGCTGCTGCGCACCATTAACCACCTGGAGCGCGTCGACGAAGGTTTTATCCAGATTGACGGCGACTACATTGGCTATCGCCGTCAGGGTGACAAACTCTTTGAACTGAAAGAGAAGGAGATCCTTAAGCAGCGGGTCAACGTGGGCTATGTGTTTCAGAACTTCAATCTCTTTCCGCACCTCACGGTGCTGGAAAACCTGATAGAAGCGCCGGTCGCGCATAAAAAGCTCAGCAAGAAAGAGGCGGTGGAAAGGGCCTACAGCCTGCTGGATGTGGTGGGGCTGCGGGATAAAGCGGACGCCTGGTCACGCCATCTTTCCGGCGGCCAGCAGCAGCGCATTGCCATTGCCCGCGCGCTGGCGCTGCGACCTCGGGTGATGCTGTTTGATGAACCCACCTCGGCCCTCGATCCGGAGCTGGTGGGTGAAGTGCTGGATGTGATCAAGAAGCTGGCCCGGTCCGGCACCACGCTGGTGGTGGTCACCCACGAGATCGGCTTTGCCCGGGAGGTGGCGGATCAGGTGGTGTTTATGGTCGACGGAAAAATTGTCGAGCAGGGCAGCAGCGACGAGGTTTTGAATCGTCCGTCGCACCCGCGAACGCGCCAGTTTCTCTCTAAAGTGCTGTAAGGAGCGACAATGAAATATGGACTTCTGGCGGGGCTGATCTTTTCAGCCGCCAGCCACGCCAGCATTGATTTAAAAGCCAACGAGCAGCCGCTGCCGGTGACGGTGGATCGGCAGGCTGTGGCGAAGATCCCCGCCAGTTACAAATTTGTTGAGCCGGGAACGCTGACGGTTGCCATCTCGATGCTGAACTCCCCGCCGCTGGCGCTGCTGGCCAGCGATAACCGCACGCGGATTGGCAGCGACCCGGATATCGCCCGCCTGCTGGCGGGCAGTCTGGGGCTGAAGCTGAAGCTGGTGCCGACGGCGTGGGAAGACTGGCCGCTGGGGATCGCCTCCGGGCGCTACGACGTGGCGCTTGTGAACATTGCGGTGACCGAACAACGTAAAGAGAAGTTTGATTTCGCCACCTACCGCGTCGACTCGCTGGCGTTTTCGGTGAAGTCGACCAGTGATATCCAGTCAATTAAACGTGCGGAAGACCTGGCGGGTAAAAAAGTGATTGTCGGCTCGGGCACTAATCAGGAACGTATTCTGCTGGGCTGGAACGAGGAGAACAAAAAGGCCGGACGCGAGCCTGCGCTGCCGGTTTATCTCCACGACGATGCCTCAGGCAATCTTTACATCCAGTCCGGCAGGGCGGATGTGTTCTTCGGGCCGCAGTCGGTCTCGGCGTATAAAGCGGCGCTGACCGGCAAAACCCGCGTGGTCGGTTTGGGGCCGAAGAAAGCTTATGTCGCCACCACGACCAAAAAAGGCAATCAACTGGTTTATGCCCTGCAGGCCGCGCTCAACGGTGCGATTGAGAGAGGAGAGTACCAGAAAGTGCTGGCGCGCTGGGGGGAGCAGGGCGAAGCGGTGGCGCAATCGGAGGTCAACCCGCCTGGGATAACCTACTAATGGTGCTCTACACTTAGGATTTTCACTCCTGAGGGGGCAACATGATTAAACTTTATGGCGTACCCGGCTGGGGCTCGGCAATCAGTGAAGTGATGCTGACCCTGGCAGATATTCCCTATCACTTTATCAACGTGGACGGGTTTGACCAGCCTGGTCCGCAGCGTGAGTTACTGCAAAAACTGAACCCGCTGTGTCAGGTGCCGACGCTGGAGCTCGAAAATGGCGCGATCATGACCGAAACGGCGGCAATAGCCCTGATGGTGCTCGACCGCTGTCCCGATCTGGCTCCGCCCGTGGGGCAGGCTGAACGTCAGCAGTTTCAGCGTCTGCTCATCTGGTTTGTGGCGAACGTCTATCCCACCTTCACGTATGCAGATTATCCCGAACGCTGGGTGCCGGACGCACCGGAACAGCTGCAGAAAAACTGCATTGAGTACCGGAAATCTCTCTATTTGTGGTTCGAAAACCAGCTCAGCGCGGCCCCGTTTGCGCTGGGTGAACGGCTGACGCTGCTGGATGTGTATATTACCGTGGCGCGTACCTGGGGACCTCGTCACGCCTGGTTTGCGGAAAATACGCCGAAGCTGACGGCCATTGCGGATACCGTATGTCAGTTGCCGGAACTGCACAAGGTGTTAAAGGCAAACAATATTATCTGATAACGTGGAACCCTCATTCACAATCGGAAGCCTGCACATGCCACACGTAGATATCAAATGTTTTCCCCGTGATTTAAACGACGAACAAAAAAACGCCCTGGCGGCGGATATTGCCGAGGTGATTATTCGCCATTTCAACAGTAAAGACAGTTCAGTGTCGGTGGCGTTGAACCAGGTGAATCCCGAGGACTGGAAAGCACAGGTCTGGGATACCGAAATAGGACCCAAGCTGGACGAACTGATCAAAAAGCCCGGCTATTCAATGTAAGATCGTCTGCCGGGGAGCGGCTTCGTCCTTCCCGGCTTTTCGCTTTTCGCAAAAATCGTAAAAATGCGTTTTGTCTTATCCGCTACACTTCACGTTTCTGACTGACATTTCATAAATCCTTAGGAAAGATCTTCAACAGAATCAGTTAAGGACAGACACGTTAAAGGATAATTTTCTGATGACAAAATTACCCCGGTTTTCACTCGCCTTTCTTCATCCCCGGTACTGGCTAAGCTGGACAGGCATTGCCGCACTGTGGCTCATCATGCTGCTGCCTTATCCGCTGTTGTTCCGGATCGGTCATGGCCTTGGCCGACTGGCGATGCGTTTACTCCCTCGCCGCGTCGCGATTGCCCGCCGTAACCTTGAACTCTGCTTTCCTGAGATGAGCGCGGACGAGCGCGAAACCTTGCTGCAGCGTAATTTCGAATCGGTAGGTATGGGCGTCATCGAAACCGGGATGGCCTGGTTCTGGCCTGCGTGGCGGGTGCGGAAATGCTTTACCGTGACCGGGTATGAGCATATGGAAAAGGCGCGTGAGAAAGGGAATGGGGTGGTGCTCGTTGGTATGCACTTTCTTACCCTTGAGCTGGGCGCGCGGATCTTTGGCATGCTTAACCCGGGCATTGGGGTCTACCGTCCCAACAATAATGCGCTGCTGGACTGGCTGCAGACCCGCGGGCGTCTGCGTTCCAATAAAACCATGCTCGATCGCCATGATTTAAAAGGCATGATCCGCTCGCTGAAGCAGAATGAAATCTTGTGGTACGCCCCGGACCATGACTATGGCAAAACCAATAGCGTCTTTGTGCCGTTTTTTGCGGTGCCGGATGCCGCCACGACGGCGGGCAGCTATATGCTGGTCAAAAGCGCACGGCCTGCCGTCGTCCCCTTCGTGCCGCGTCGCAGGGCGGACGGCTCAGGTTACGAACTGATTATTCTTGAGGATATCAGCGAGGCGCTGCAGGGCGGCGATAAAGAAGCCGTGGCGACGCAGATGAACAGGGCGATTGAGCACGCGGTACGGATGGCGCCAGAGCAGTATATGTGGCTGCACCGTCGCTTCAAAACGCGTCCTGAAGGGGTACCGGACCGCTATGCCCGCCAGAAACAGACGGCGACACGGCATGATATTCTCTCCGACGGCGATTTTTCTGACCGCTCAGGCGTACAGCACTGAAACCTCAGCGACGCCCTCACCCTGCGGTGAGGGCGTGACCGGCGCTACAGCGCGGAGCGGCGGTAAGGCGCATAGTCCGCCTGCCACCAGGTCTTCTCGATACGCGCCATCAGCTCCTCATCATCTATTGCCGGGGCAACGCCCTGTGCAATTGCGGCGCGGGCGACGGCAACGGCAATCTGACGTGAGACCGTTTCAATCTGATCTACCGCTGGCAGCAGTCCTCCTCTTTCTGTCGTCACCAGCGGAGACTGCGCGGCCAGGCTGCGGCTTGCCGCCATCAACATTTCTTCCGTCACCCGGCGAGCATCACAGGCCAGCACACCCAGTCCCAGGCCCGGGAAGATATAGGCGTTATTACACTGGGCGATCTCGTAGTGCGCATTCTCCCAGAATACCGGGGCGAACGGGCTACCGGTGGCGACCAGCGCGGCACCCTGGGTCCAGGCGATAAGATCCTGCGGCTGTGCCTCTGCCCGTGACGTCGGGTTAGAGAGCGGCATGATAATGGGGCGCGGACAGTGGCGATGCATCTCTTTGACAATCTCTTCGCTGAACAGCCCAGGCTGGCCGGAAACGCCAATCATCACTGTCGGATGCGCGTTCTTCACCACGTCCAGCAGCGAGATATTTTTCGCCTCTACCGGCCAGTGACAAACGGTTTCGCGGGCGGTAAGCAGGTTTTTCTGGAAATCGAGCAGGTTGGTCATGTCGTCGGTCAGCAGACCGAAGCGATCGACCATAAAGATCCGGCTGCGGGCTTCGGATTCGGTCAGACCGTCATCCACCATCAGCGCAACAATTTTTTCGGCGATCCCGCACCCCGCAGAACCGCTGCCGAGGAACACCACCCGCTGATCGCGTATGCGCGTGCCCGCGGCATGCGCCGCCGCAATCAGCGTACCGGCGGTGACGGCTGCAGTGCCCTGAATATCATCATTGAAGCAGCACAGCTGGTCGCGATAGCGCTGCAGCAGTCTGGTGGCGTTTTTCTGGGCAAAGTCTTCAAATTGCAGCAGCACATCCGGCCAGCGCGCCTTGACGGTACTGATAAACATATCCATAAATTCCGCGTACTGATCGTCGGTGATGCGCGGATGGCGCCAGCCCATGTACATCGGATCCTCCAGGTGCTGCCGATTGTTGGTGCCGACATCCAGCATAATCGGGAGGGTGGAGGCCGGATGGATCCCTCCGCAGGCGGTATACAGCGACAGCTTACCAATCGGAATACCCATGCCGCCAATACCCTGATCGCCGAGCCCTAAAATACGCTCCCCGTCCGTGACGACAATCACCCGAATGTCGTTGCGCGAGAAACTTTGCAGCATCTCATCGATACGGTGGCGGTTTGGCCATGAAATAAATAAACCGCGCGCACGACGATAAATGGTAGAGAAATGCTCGCAGGCTTCCCCTACGGTCGGGGTATAGATTATCGGTAACGTCTCTTTCAGATGCGAACGCAGAAGGTTGTAAAAGAGGGTTTCATTGGTGTCCTGAATATTGCGCAGATAAACATGGCGGGAAATATCGCTTTTAAAATGGCAGAACTGCATCCACGCACGTTCGGTTTGTTCTTCAATGGTTTCCACGTTGTGTGGCAATAAACCATGCAGATTAAAATGATCGCGCTCTTCTTTAATAAAGGCGAGACCTTTATTTAATAACGGATTTTCCAGCAGTACGGCTCCATTATAGGGCGTGTACAGAACTTCTTTGCGGGACATGGTTAACTCCTGAATTTATTAATAAAACAGATTGAGAAAACAAGCGGGCAGGCATGAAGTTTGAGGTTTTCATGTCGGTATTTTATCTGTTTTGTTGCAGCGCTAATCTAACGGTTCGCCTGCAGGGCAGGAGTGATAAGGGTCACAATCTCTCTGGTTTTATTAATTTCAAAAAGATTACCCGGATGGCTTTCATTAACTTTAGTTACATAATAATGAATTAAGTTATTTAAAATAAAAGAGCTGTGTTGTTCACATTTCCCTGCGTTTCTCCATGTTAATTTCGCGCTGAGCCTGTTTTAAGAAAAGGCCAGGTAAGTCATTATTTTTATATTAAAGAACATTTATTGCTATCAGGAATAGATTCCAGTTTATTCCTTTCTCTGTTTATCCGAACACAATTTTCAGGTGATTATATGAAAGATAATCCTGTACCGACTTCTGAACTGTCGTCCTCGCGTTTCGCCTTTGGCCTCAACAATACCGAGGTGGGCGCGGTTCCGCTGATGCTGTTTGTCGGGATCGCCGCCATTGTGGCGACGTCCGCCTGGGCAGGGCTGCTGCCGAAAAATATGATCGGTGGTCTCGCGGTCATCATGACGCTCGGTTTCGCGTTTGCCAAAGTAGGGCGTCAGATCCCCTTGCTGAAAGACATCGGCGGTCCGGCGATCCTCTGCCTGATGGTCCCCTCTGTGCTGGTCTATTTTGGCGTCTTCGGGAAACAGACCCTTGATACGGTGCATCTGCTGATGAAGGAGGCGAATCTGCTCTATTTCGTCATCGCCTGCCTGGTGGTCGGCAGTATTCTGGGGATGAACCGGGTACTGCTCATTCAGGGGATGATGCGCATGTTTGTTCCGCTGGTGGCGGGGACATTCATGGCCGTGCTGACCGGGCTCATTGTGGGCTCACTGTTTGGTTATACGCCTTACCACACCTTCTTCTTTATCATTGTGCCTATCATTGGCGGCGGGATTGGCGAGGGAATTTTACCCCTCTCCCTGGCCTATTCGGCCATACTGGGACAAACGCCGGATGTTTTTGTTGCGCAACTGGCACCCGCTGCGGTCGTGGGGAATATTTTCGCCATTGTGTGTGCAGGCTCGCTGGCGCGTCTCGGGACCAAACGTCCGGCGCTTTCAGGAAATGGCATGCTCACGCGCAGTAAAGAAGACACCAGCCTGTTTGCCGGGGCGCAAAGTGCTCAACAGACGGATTTTCATCTGATGGGGGGCGGATTACTGATGGTGTGCGCATTTTTCATCGTCGGCGGATTGTTTGAAAAACTGGTCCACATTCCCGGCCCGGTGCTGATGATTTTGATTGCGGTGCTGTGCAAATACTTCAACGTGATCCCGGCCTCCATGGAGCAGGGGGCGCACAGCTGCTATAAATTTGTCTCCGCTGCGCTGGTCTGGCCGCTGATGATTGGCCTCGGGATGTTATACGTACCGCTTGAGAGCGTGGTCTCAGTCTTCTCGGTGGGGTACGTGGTGGTGTGCGGTTCGGTGGTGATTGCGATGGCGCTGAGCGGCTACTTTATTGCGTCGCGTCTGAATATGTACCCTGTGGAAGCGGCCATTGTCACCTGCTGCCACAGCGGTCTGGGCGGGACAGGGGACGTGGCCATTTTGTCCGCCTCTAACCGGATGTCCCTTATGCCGTTTGCACAGATTGCGACCCGCATCGGCGGCGCGTCGACGGTGATCATCGCCACGCTGCTGATGGGGTGGATAATGTAACGTGCTGCGGGTAAGCCGGGTGACGTTGCCGGGCTTACCCCTTTGGTGTCGGCACAATCTGCACCTGGTGGGGTTTCACCTCATGACCCTGCGTATTCACATAGCCAATATGCAACGGATCGCCTGTCTCTTTATCCACCAGCGTTAAATGCGGTGCGGTGTGTAACACCTGTCTGTGTCCCCATTCCATCAGCGCCAGAAGTACCGGGGCAAGGGTGCGGCTTTTTTCGGTGAGCTGGTACTCATAGCGTTCCCGTGCCCCTTCTTCCCGGTAAGGTATTCGGGAGAGCAGCCCCAGCTCCGTCATCAGTTTCAAACGCGTCGCTAAGGTTTGTTTCGTGATCCCGGTATGGCTACGCATGGTTTCGAAGCGCGTCACGCCGTAAAACGCCTCCCTCAGGATCAGCAAAATCCATTGATCGCCCACGATTTTTGCCCCTTCAGCCAGACCGCACAGTTCGGGCGAGAGGTAAGGCAACGATTTTTCTTTTGACACCTGCGGGTTTCCTTTCTAATCTGAGTATGATTTTTAGACCTTGGTTATTAGGGAGAATACAATGCCTTTTGTGAATGTACAAACGATTAAAGGGATCATGAACGACGAGCAGAAGAGCGAGCTGCTGCGCCGGATGACGGACTTGATGGTGGAAATCGAGGGGAGAGGGGATCCTGAGTTCCGTCGCTCGGTCTGGATCCGTATTGATGAGCATGACCCTGAGCAGTGGAGCCTCGGAGGATTACAGCCAACCGCTGAAATGATTGCGAAGACATTCGCGACAACACAGCCGTCCTGATGCAAAGCCGGGAGGTGTAATCGCCTCCCGG
>NZ_JAIWJZ010000164.1:0-7508 GCF_020216105.1 Enterobacter sp. K16B | reverse complement strand
CTTCGGGTTATGAGCCCGACGAGCTACCAGGCTGCTCCACCCCGCGTCCGTGGATGCGCACTATACTCGGATAGGTTTGTGATGCAACCCCTTTTTTACATAAATCATTAACTTTGTATGTAAATTGAACGGTGTTGCGACATTTGGACTATTTTTTGCTCAGAATTTGCCAAAGGGCATGCGATCGCATTTCATTAGCCCTGGCGGTTTGTTATCTTCATCACGCGGAAATGGGCAACTTAAAGACGAGATATAATGAAAGGACGTTGGGCGAAGTATCTGATGACGGGCGCAATGGTAGCCATTCTTGCCGCCTGCTCTTCTAAACCGACCGATCGCGGTCAACAGTATAAAGACGGGAAGTTATCCCAGCCTTTCTCGTTAGTTAATCAACCTGATGCCGTTGGCGCACCGATTAACGCCGGCGATTTTTCTGAGCAGGTTTACCAGATCCGCAACGCGTCGCCGCGTCTGTATGGCGCCCAGAGCAGCGTGTATAACGCGGTCCAGGACTGGCTGCGTGCAGGTGGTGATACACGCAATATGCGCCAGTTTGGTATCGATGCCTGGCAGATGGAAGGGGCGGATAACTACGGCAACGTCCAGTTCACCGGGTATTACACGCCTGTGATTCAGGCGCGACACACGCGCCAGGGTGAGTTCCAGTATCCTATTTATCGTATGCCGCCAAAACGAGGACGTCTGCCGTCGCGCGCTGAGATTTACGCCGGTGCGCTGAGCGAAAACTACGTTCTGGCCTATAGCAACTCCCTGATGGACAACTTCATCATGGACGTTCAGGGCAGCGGCTATATTGATTTTGGCGATGGTTCGCCGCTTAACTTCTTCAGCTATTCCGGCAAAAACGGCCACGCCTATCGCAGTATCGGTAAGGTGCTGATCGACCGCGGCGAAGTGAAGAAAGAAGACATGTCGATGCAGGCGATCCGCGAGTGGGGCGAAAAACACAGTGAAGCCGAAGTGCGTGAGCTGCTGGAGCAGAACCCGTCGTTTGTCTTCTTCAAACCGCAGAACTTTGCTCCGGTGAAAGGGGCGAGCGCCGTCCCGCTGATTGGCCGGGCGTCGGTGGCATCGGATCGTTCTATTATTCCTGCGGGCACCACGCTGCTGGCGGAAGTCCCGCTGCTGGACAACAATGGCAAATTCAACGGGCAGTATGAGCTGCGTCTGATGGTAGCGCTGGATGTCGGCGGGGCGATTAAAGGCCAGCACTTCGATATCTATCAGGGCATTGGCCCGGATGCCGGCCACCGTGCAGGCTGGTATAACCATTACGGGCGCGTATGGGTACTGAAGGCCGCACCTGGCGCCGGAAACGTATTCAGCGGCTGATTGTGGTATTCTGAGCGGAATACGGATTACTGTTCAGGGTGAGGAAAAACCTCACCCTTTTTACATCTGAGGTTTTATGTCTGTGGTAATCAGCGATGCCTGGCGCCAGCGTTTTGGCGGTACGGCACGTCTCTATGGTGAAAAAGCCCTGCAGCTGTTTGCGGATGCGCACGTCTGCGTCGTGGGCATTGGTGGTGTGGGCTCGTGGGCAGCAGAAGCGCTGGCGAGAACCGGTATTGGCGCAATCACGCTGATTGATATGGATGACGTATGCGTTACCAACACCAACCGTCAAATCCATGCCCTGCGTGATAGCGTCGGTCTGGCAAAATCGGAGGTCATGGCAGAACGTATCCGCCTGATCAACCCGGAATGTCGGGTAACGGTGATTGATGATTTTGTGACGGCAGATAACGTCGCTGAATACATGAGTAAAGGCTACAGCTATGTGATTGACGCCATCGACAGCGTGCGTCCAAAAGCGGCGCTGATCGCCTACTGTCGTCGTTACAAGGTTCCCCTGGTGACGACCGGCGGCGCGGGCGGGCAAATCGATCCGACGCAGATTCAGGTGGCCGATCTGGCGAAAACCATTCAGGATCCGCTGGCCGCCAAATTGCGTGAACGGCTGAAGAGCGACTTCAACGTGGTGAAGAACAGCAAGGGCAAGCTGGGCGTTGACTGCGTATTTTCGACGGAAGCGCTGGTTTACCCGCAGGCGGACGGCTCAGTCTGCGCGATGAAAAGCACGGCGGAAGGGCCAAAACGGATGGATTGCGCCTCAGGTTTTGGCGCGGCCACCATGGTGACCGCCTCCTTTGGCTTTGTGGCGGTGTCTCACGCCCTGAAGAAGATGATGGCGAAGGCGGAACGTCAGGCCTGAACCTGACGCGCGGCATCCTGCACGGCTTCGCTCAGCGCGATAAGACCCTGACCGCGCGAGGCGCTAAGCTGTGCTCGCAGTCCCAGTTCATCAAAGAGCGCCAGCGGAGAGTGCGTCAACAGCTCCGCCGCGCTTTTTCCCTCGATGGCGGTTAACAGTACCGCCAGCAGCCCGCGTACGATACGTCCTTCGCTGTCGCCAAAGAAATGCAGCTTCCCGCTGGAGACGCTCACGCCCAGCCAGACGCGATTCTCACAGCCTGCGATCTCTTTTGCCTGCTCTTTCAGGTCGTCAGAGAGGGTCGGTAATTGCTTACCGAGCAGGATCAGCTGGCGATATTTATCCTCCCACTGTGAAAGCGGGGCGAAGGTCTGCTTTAACGTCTCTTCTGTGATGACGGTGCCAAACGGATGTCCGGCTAAATCTGCGCGAGTCATTAATCCACCAGTATTTCAAGGGCGCGGTCGACGGCGGCAACCAGCGCGTCGACGTCGCTTTGCGTATTATACGGCGCAAACGAGGCGCGCAGCGTACCGCTTACGCCAAGCGCCGCCAGAAGCGGCTGGGCGCAGTGCTGCCCGGCACGCAGGGCAATGCCATACCCGGCCAGCAGCGTCACCATGTCGCTATGGTGTACGCCCGCGAAATCAAAGGCGAGCAGGCTCGAGTCCTGCACGCGGAACGAGCGGAAACCCGGGCGCTTTTTGAGTTCTTCCTCTGCCAGCGTCGCCAGTCCCCGGCTCCAGCTTTCAGCCTGAACAATGTCGGTTTCAGCGAGCCACTCGAGTGCGGCGCTCAGGCCAATGACGCCCGCCACGTTTGGTGTACCCGCTTCCAGGCGGTAAGGGACCTCCTGCGTGTTAAAGCCCTCGAAGGTCACTTCCGTAATCATCTTGCCGCCACCGAGCCACGGCGTCATTTTTGCCAGCAGCTCTGGCTTACCGTACAACACCCCTATACCGGTTGGCCCGTAGAGCTTATGTCCTGAGAAGGCATAGAAGTCGATATCCAGCGCCTGCACATCGGCGGGGAAATGCACCACGCCCTGCGCGCCGTCGACCATCACGACCATGCCGCTGGCATGCGCGATGCGAATCGCCTGCGCCAGGTCAGGGCATCCGCCGGTGACGTTTGACATCTGTCCAAGCGCCAGAATGCGGCTGCGGGGAGTGATAAACTCAGCCAGGCGTGCCACGTCGGGCAGAAGATCTGAACCCAGCGGGAGTTTTACCACGCGTGCACCCGTTTGACCGGCGACCATCAGCCACGGTACCAGGTTGGCGTGATGCTCCGCCTCACTGACGATAATCTCATCGCCCGGCTGAAGCAGCGGGCGCGCGTAGCACTGGGCCACCATATTGATGGCTTCGGTTGTGCCGCGCGTCCAGACGATGTTTTTCCCGCTTTCGGCATTAATCAGGTGTGCGACCTGATCGCGCGCGGCTTCATAGCGCGCGGTTAACCGCTGCGCTTCGGCAAACTGGCTGCGATGCACATTGCCGGCACTCAGGCTGTAGAACTGCTGCGTCGCCTCAATCACCGCTTGTGGCTTAAGGGCGGTGGCGGCGCTATCTAGATAAATACCAGCATCGGCCAGCGCCGGGAACTGGGCGCGGAACTGCGCAGGGCTGAAAGCGTTCATGGGATTCCTCATTTCAATACTGCGATCGTCGCGCAATTTCTGCGGCAGGGCAAGGAGGTTGATATCTATCAGAATTGTCTGCTTATCCGGATGGCCCTCAAAAAGCAGGTTATGCTAAATAGTGTTAGGCGGATGTTTTAGCCTGTTATAAATCGAGGTTTGAATAGCATTAATTGCTAAAGGAGAATAATCATGAATAAGACAGCTGCAATCATCTCTGCCTGTGCGTTTACTTTTGCCCTGAGCGCCTGTTCCGGTAATAACTACGTGATGCACACCAATGATGGTCGTTCCATTGTTTCGGAAGGGAAACCGACAACCGATAACGATACCGGGATGATTTCATACAAAGATGCTAACGGGAACAAGCAGCAGATCAACCGCACGGACGTGAAAGAGATGAAAGAGATCGAGCATTAACCGATCGCAGGCGAAAAAAAAGCACCGCAAGTTGGCGGTGCTACATTAATCACTATGGACAGACAGGGTAAATGTACAGGAAGTGAAAAATTGGTAGCGTTGCTACCGTGGTCTGAATCGCAGACCAATTGCAAACACAACAACACAACATCACAACCGTAAGCCAAAAGCCCTTCAGAACACGCATTCCGAAAAAAGCTCTTCGTTCCGGCTCAGGAAGTGCCGCCACTATAGGTATTTGCTGGTAGTTCCTCAACGGACAAATTATAATGGCTCAGATAAAAAAAACTAATAGGTTAAACGTTGTTTCCTGTTTGTTAAAATCCGTTAACATCTAAGCCAGATAACCATGTCAAAGCGATTGCCACCCCTCAATGCATTACGTGTTTTTGATGCAGCAGCACGTCACCTGAGCTTCACCCGCGCAGCAGATGAGCTTTTTGTGACACAGGCCGCAGTAAGTCACCAAATCAAGTCTCTGGAGGATTTTCTGGGCCTTAAGCTGTTTCGTCGACGCAACCGTTCGCTGCTGTTGACCGAAGAGGGGCAGAGCTATTTTCAGGATATTAAAGAGATTTTTTCCCAGCTTACGGAAGCCACGCGTAAGCTTCAGGCGCGTAGTGCAAAAGGTGCCCTGACTGTCAGTTTATTGCCCAGTTTTGCCATTCAATGGTTGGTGCCCAGACTCTCAAGCTTTAACTCAGCTTATCCGGGGATCGACGTTCGAATCCAGGCGGTAGATCGTCAGGAAGACAAACTGGCCGATGATGTAGACGTTGCCATTTTTTATGGGCGCGGTAACTGGCCGGGCTTGCGTGTCGAGAAATTATACGCAGAATATCTCCTGCCGGTCTGTTCTCCCTTGCTGTTAACGGGCGACAAGGCGCTGAAGTCACCCGCTGACCTGGCTCAGCATACGCTTTTGCACGATGCTTCTCGCCGGGACTGGCAAACTTATACCCGTCAATTAGGTCTTACTCATATAAACGTGCAGCAGGGACCCATTTTTAGCCACAGCGCGATGGTGTTACAGGCTGCCATTCACGGGCAGGGCGTGGCGTTAGCGAACAACGTCATGGCGCAGTCCGAAATTGAGGCAGGCCGCCTGGTTTGTCCTTTTAATGATGTACTGGTCAGCAAGAATGCGTTTTATCTGGTTTGTCATGACAGTCAGGCAGAACTGGGTAAAATAGCCGCCTTCCGGCAGTGGATACTGGCGAAAGCGGCAAGTGAGCAAGAAAAATTCCGCTTCAGGTATGAACAATAACGTTTGTGTGCCGGGCACGCATCAATTCAGGACTTAAACATGACCAGCCGATTCATGCTGATTTTTGCCGCGGTGAGTGGCTTTATTTTTGTTGCACTGGGCGCTTTTGGCGCACACGTATTAAGCAAGTCGTTGGGCGCAGTGGAGATGGGCTGGATCCAGACCGGCCTTGAATATCAGGCGTTCCATACGCTGGCGATTTTTGGGCTGGCGGTGGCGATGCAGCGCCGTATCAGCATCTGGTTTTACTGGAGCAGCGTCTTCCTGGCGCTGGGTACGGTGCTTTTCAGCGGCAGCCTTTACTGTCTGGCACTTTCGCATTTACGCCTGTGGGCGTTTGTTACACCTGTCGGCGGCGTCAGCTTCCTGGCGGGGTGGGTATTAATGTTTATCGGAGCTATCCGTCTGAAACGCAAGGGCGTTGTTCATGAATAAGGTTGTTTTATATTGTCGCCCGGGGTTTGAGAAAGAGTGCGCCGCGGAAATTACCGATAAAGCGGCGAAGCGCGACGTCTTCGGCTTTGCCCGCGTGAAAGAGAACGCGGGGTATGTGGTATTCGAATGCTATCAGCCTGAAGATGCCGATAAGCTGGCGCGCGAGCTGCCGTTCAGCTCATTGATCTTCGCTCGCCAGATGTTTGTTGCGGGTGAGTTGCTCAAAGATCTTCCGCCGGAAGACCGCATCACGCCGATTGTCGGCATGCTGCAGGGCGTGGTGGAGAAGGGGGGCGAGCTGCGCGTTGAAGTCGCGGATACCAACGAAAGCAAAGAGCTGATGAAGTTCTGCCGCAAATTTACCGTGCCGCTGCGCGCGGCACTGCGCGATGCGGGTGTGCTGACGAACTACGAAACGCCGAAGCGCCCGGTGGTGCATATCTTCTTTATTGCGCCGGGCTGCTGCTATACAGGTTACTCCTACACCAACAATAACTCCCCGTTCTTTATGGGGATCCCGCGCCTTAAGTTCCCTGCCGATGCGCCAAGCCGATCCACCCTGAAACTGGAAGAGGCGTTCCATGTCTTTATTCCGGCGGATGAGTGGGATGAGCGTCTGGCAAACGGTATGTACGCCGTCGATCTTGGCGCATGCCCGGGTGGCTGGACCTATCAGCTGGTGAAACGCAATATGTGGGTCTCTTCTGTCGATAACGGCCCGATGGCGCAAAGCCTGATGGATACCGGACAGGTTACCTGGCTGCGTGAAGACGGCTTCCGCTATCGCCCGACCCGTAACAACATCTCCTGGATGGTGTGCGACATGGTTGAGAAACCAGCAAAAGTGGCCGCGCTGATGGCCTCCTGGCTGGTGAACGGCTGGTGTCGCGAGACGATTTTCAACCTCAAGTTGCCGATGAAAAAGCGCTACGAAGAGGTGTCGCAAAACCTGGCCTATATCCAGGAACAGCTGGATGAACACGGCATTAACGTGGAAATCCAGGCGCGTCAGCTGTATCACGACCGTGAAGAGGTGACGGTGCATATTCGTCGCTGGTGGGCGGCTGTGGGCGGGCGTCGCGACGAGCGGTAGTTCCCCCTCACCCCGGCCCTCTCCCCAAAGGGGCGAGGGAGAAAAGACAGCACCGAGCGATCCCCTCTCCCCTATGGGGAGAGGGTTAGGGTGAGGGGGCGTTAACGCTCTAACCTCAACTGCTGCAAATTCCCGTCCAGCTGCAAATCCGTCTGTAGCGTTGCCACCTCCCGGCAGATAAACGCCATCTCTTTGTGCGCTTCCAGCTTCTTGCGCCATTTTTCCGGGACCTCATCCAGCCGGCCGTATATCCCCTCCAGACTCTGAAAATCCGTCAGCAGTTGGGCGGCACTTTTGGGGCCAATACCGGCAACGCCTGGCACCTTAGAACTGCTGATCCCTGCCAGACCCCAGTAGTCAGGCAACTGTTCTGGCGAGACGCCAAATTCACCGGCAATAAACGGGGCGTCGAGCC
>NZ_JAIWJZ010000163.1:0-7639 GCF_020216105.1 Enterobacter sp. K16B | reverse complement strand
GTGAACACCTTGCCTGATGTTTTATTCTGCTGACTGCGCGGGTACCAGCACCGGTTTATTACCAGATGCCAGATACGTTGCCACCACAACGCCAACCCCGAGTAAGGCCAGAATAAATCCTGTCATTCCCAGCCAGCCCATTGAATGGAAAACAAAACCGTTGATAAAACCAATAACCGAACCGCCCATGTAGTAGAAGAATAAATAGAGCGCGACGGCCTGGCCTCTTGCATGGGTTGCATTTTTACTGACCCAGCTTAAGCCGATAGAGTGGCAGCCGAAGAAACAGCCGGTAAAAATGACCGCGCCCACAATAAAGGTGACAACATTCGACGTCAGCGTCAGCAGCATGCCAAAGGCCATGATCAGGAACAGCACGCGCAAGACTTTCATCGCGCCATATTTCGCTGATAAGCGACCGGCCTGCGGAGCCGTAAAGAAGCTCAGGGCAAAGCTAAAGGAGAGCAGACCTGCATTAGCCGGTGAAATATGGAATGGTTCACCCTTCAGGAAGAACGCCAGATAGTTATAAAGAGAGGTAAATGCGCCGAAGATAATAAAGCTGATGACAAACGCCAGCGCCAGATTTTTGTTTTTGAAATGCGATGCCGCCCCTTTCACCATTCGCATCACGTTCAGGTTCTGCGTAGGGGTAAAGTTTTTGGATTCAGGCAGCAGGAATTTCACCAGAATGGCAACCGCAATCAGGCTGACGGCAAAGCCGTAAAAGATGACATTAATGGAAACGTGATCGATAAGCTGGCTGGCAACAATACGGCCGGACATGCCGCCCATCGAGTTACCGAAGACAAAATATCCCGTGACGATCCCTGCTGCTACCGGTGCGACTTCCTCACTGATGTAGGCGGTTGCCGCTGCCGCGATACCGCTCAGCGCCAGACCAATCACCGCACGCAGCGCCACCAGCATCGCCCAGGACTCCACCAGCGGGCAGAGCAGCGTCAGGATCCCGCCCAGCAGAAGGGAGACAATAATTAATCGCTTCCTGCCATAGTGATCGGATAACGTTCCGGTAAATAACAGGCCAATAGCCAGCAGTGCCGTTTCTGCTGACAGGATAATACTCACCTGACTGACTGGCACATTATATTCCACAGCCAGCGTCGGCAGCAGAGGTTGAATAAAAAACAGAGAAGCAAGTTCAGCAAGCCCGGATAATGCCAGCGCCAGAATTACGCGAATATGCGCGCTGGCTTTTACCGGCTCAGATGCTTTCTGGGTATTGTTAGCATGCGTTAACGCCATAATAACCTCAGTATTATAGTTAAGGTACAGAATTTCGTTGTGTAAGGCAGATATTTTTCGGACTTTATTTAATCAACTTCAGAGAGCATTTTCTCAGGTACGCAAACAACGCCTTCAAATAATTTACGTGAAGTACGAATAACCGCCGCACGGGTATTTTCGATATTGTTATCTTCTCTCAATAGTGACACCGATATTTTTCCACTTGGATGTTCGATATCAATAATATTGGTAAAGCGTTCCTTTGGTCGGTCGGCGATGATTTTCGCGGCGACGGAGCCTTCAATGAGCGTCGCGGTCGAAATACCAATTGATCCGGTAATCGCCAGTGATTTATGACAGGTGTGTGGCATGAAATAGCGCACCTGAAGCGTTCCGCCGTTACGCGCCTTGCTGAGCAGAACCGGTTTAGGGATCACTTTGTTGGACACGTCCCCTAAGCCCATCGCGGCGCCAGCCTGACGACGCAGATGTTCCAGTCGTTCTTTAAAGGCCTTATCAGCGTCCAGCTCTGCGGGTGACTCTCCTCCTGTTTTGCCCAGGGCTGAGGCGTCAATCAATACCATGGGCATCGCCATATCGATACAGGTGACTTCTATCCCGTCGAATCCGTTTGTCACGCTGTCCGTTGGCAGTAATTTTCCTGTTTTAGAACCCGCAGAATTCAGGAACGTTAAGCCAATGGGCGCAGCGGTACCCGGCACACCGTCAATCTGGGTATCGCCTTCATACACGACCCGGAAATCTGGCGTTTGCACTTCCGCATCAACCAGAGTCCCGGTATTAAGATTACGGATCCGCACCGTCGTTACCGGGCTTTGCGCCTTCACCAGCCCTTTTTCTATCGCAAAGGGCCCCACGGCACAGAGCATATTGCCGCAGTTGGGTGTGGTATCGACGCGACGTTCGTTGACCATCACCTGCGCAAAGAGATAATCCACATCAGCGTCCGGGCTGTCGGAAGGACTAACGATGGCCACCTTACTGGTTTGCGGACTTCCTCCGCCAATACCGTCAATTTCAAGTTCATGGCCCGCGCCCATCAGGCTGAGTAAAACCGCATCACGCGCTTCGGTTTCCGCTGGCAGGTCGCTGGCCAGAATAACGGGACCTTTTGATGTCCCGCCACGCATTAATACACATGGGATCTTAAGCATGTCTTTTTCTCATTTCACTTTTATCAGGAGCGCAATAAGGTTTTCACACTCCAGTTGATAACTCTAATGTCAAAAAAAGCGGGATTAATACGTTTTGCACATTAATAACCCTTGCGTTATCGTGGTTTAAGAAAAGCGAAAATGGGATGCAGACATGCAACATGAATTACAGGGAATACAAGCGTTTGTAAAAATTGCAGAAATCGGATGTTTTACAAAAGCGTCGCAATTTCTTCATATTTCACAACCGGCGTTAACACGAAGAATTCAAAAACTGGAAGAAAGTCTGGGTACCACGCTGTTTGAGCGTTCAACGCGCAGCGTCAAGCTCACGACGGTGGGAAGAGAATTTTTACCTAAGGCAAAGAATTTAATCGATTTTTATGAAAGCTCAGTCCTGAGTATTAAAGAAATGGCGACACATCAGGCAGGGGTTATTACGGTTTCCTGTATCCCTACTGCCGCCTTCTATTTCCTGCCTTCAGTGATACGAGATTATAACAATGACTACCCAAACATCCGGATCCGCATCCTTGAGCACAGTGCCAGCGATTGTCTCGAAGCGGTTTTAAATGGCGACGCAGATTTCGGTATAAATATGATAAACATCACACATCCGAATATAGATTTTGCCCCGCTGGTGAACGAACCTTTTGTTCTGGCATGCCGCCGCGACAATGAACTGGCGAAAAAACCGCTGGTGACCTGGGACGATCTGGCAGGCATGAAGCTTATTGGGGTCAGGCGTTCCAGCGGGAACCGTTCGCTTATCGATCAGGCGTTCGAGAAAATGGCCTGGAAGCCGAACTGGTTTTATGAAGTGCGTCATCTGTCAACGTCACTGGGGATGGTGGAAGCGGGTCTTGGCGTCTCTGTCGTTCCCAGCCTGGCGATGCCGACCGATGAACATCATATTCTGGTCAGCCGTCCGCTGATTGAACCCGTCATACGCCGCACCCTGGGGCTGGTACAGCGCCGGGAAACAACCCTGAGCCCGGCGGCGGAGAAGTTCCGGGAGATGGTTTTACATCTGTGGTCCGGTGAAAACCGCAGCCCCTGGATTGGCAAATTTACCCAGTTGTAACCGTCTCATATTGGCCCAAAAGTACCGGTATTGGTGTTCCAGGTGACTCCTGTCGTTGATGACTGTGCGAAATAATGGCTCCCGAACAGAACACAGAGGGAGTTCACGTGAAGATATCCATTTTTCGTACGGCATTGCTGATTGGCATGATAAGTACGTTTTCTACTTACGCTACCGAACAGGAGACACCCCGGATGAATAGCAAAACAATTCGCGCGATGACGGGCGCAACGGCAACACAATCTTTATCTGCTTCTGACACTGCGTTAATCGTCGTGGATATTCAAAACGAATATTACGCATCAAATGATTTTCGCGGTCAGATGGTTATCCCGGATGGCGAGAAAGTCCTTAAGAATAGCCAAAAACTGGTCAGCTATGCCCATCATATCGGGCTGCCGGTATACTTCGTGCGTCATCTGGGGCCGGTGGATAGCCCGCTGTTCGCCGAAGGGTCTGTCTTTGCGCAATTCCATAAAGATCTGCAACCTTCTGCGCAAGACATTATTATCACCAAAACGACCCCCAGTTCTTTTGTTGGCACCGATCTGGATGCGCAATTAAAGAAAAAAGGGATTAAAAAAGTAATTGTGATTGGTCTGATGACGCATATGTGCATTTCGTCTACTGCGCGTGACGCCGCCCCCCTGGGTTACAGCGTGATTATTCCAGAAGATGCAACAGCAACACGCGATCTGGATGATGGTCAGGGTGGCGTGGTGGATCACAAAACACTGCAACGTGCGGCATTAACCGGTGTTGCCGATGTATTCGCTGAGATAATGACCACTGAAGACGTTATAGCACTGCCAGTCACAAAATAAGACCGGACTTGAACCCTGTCGCCAGCCAGACTTCTATACTGGCTGGCACATGGAGGCTGATATGACGTTGAAAATTGGTATTGTGGTATTTAATGGCATCATCCCTTTTCACCTGTCGGTGCCGTATGCTGTGTTTGAGAAAGCACTGACGCCGCAAGGTGAGCCACTTTGTCAGCTGGTTGTTTGCGCCACGACGCCTGGTGTGCTTAAAACCAATGCGGGTTTTTCTATCGTCGTTGAGCGCGGGCTGGATGCGTTGGCCGGAATGGATATGGTCATCGTCCCAAGCTGGGATGTCCCTGAGCATGTTCCTGAACCAGAACTTTTGCAGGCCTTGCAAAATGCCCATGCCGCAGGAGCACGTATTGTCGGTTTGTGTATGGGCGCGTTTGTTGTCGCGGCCGCCGGACTATTGAAAAACCGGCCTGTGACAACGCACTGGCGATGGGCAGCTGACTTTCAGCGCCTTTACCCCTGCGCGCAAATGAATAATGACGTACTTTATATCGATGATGGTGACGTTGTCACTTCTGCAGGAACAGCGGCCAGTATCGACTGCTGTCTGCATCTGGTGCGTCAGGCATGGGGAGCAGAAGTGGCAAACAGCGTCGCGCGTTTGCTGGTTGTACCGCCCCATCGTCAGGGTGGACAGCGACAATATGTCGAATTACCGGTTCAGAATACGCGTCGCGGGGATAATTTCACCAACGCGCTGGCCTGGGCAACGGAGAACCTTGCGCTCGCCCTCACGTTGGACTGCGTGGCGGAAAAGGCCTGTATGAGCCGCCGCAGCTTTACCCGACGTATTCAGCAAACAACCGGGGAGAGTTTTTCGCGCTGGCTGCTGAACCAACGCATTAGCGTCGCGCAACGCTATCTCGAAAAAACTGACCAGCCGGTGGATGACATTGCCGAGCGGGTCGGGTTTCCCTCGACAACCTCTTTGCGTCGTCACTTTAACAATCGGCTGAATACGTCGCCTTCCCGCTATCGACGCGAATTTCGCGGCCGATAGCGGTCCAGATTATTTCCCGTGCGTATCAAAACCCGCCATCACTGCCGTCAGCTCTGCCAGTGAAAAACCGTGTTTCGCATCATCAACGCCCAGCCCAAAGCGCGTCTGCATCAGTTGATACAGCGCCGCGGCATCGGGGAGATGGAGCTGCTCCTCCACATGGCCGTTCTGCCAGTGGGTAAAGTTGAAGTTGGTTAGCGTCAGCTTGCCGCCGTCCGGCAGATGGCGACACATCAGCAGATGATGACGGAAATGCGACTGCGGCCAGTGCGCTGACCAGAAATTCCCCATCACATAATCACTGAAATACTGCGTTGTCAGGTCAAAATGGTACATCGACTGCCAGTGGTCGTGATGGCGGAACTGCAGCACCCAGTCGTTGCCTTCGCTCAGCAGACGATACAGCCCGTGCGGCGTCTCCTGTTCTTCGTTAGCGAGCAGACGAATCGGCGCCGTCAGCGTCTGGCCGCCAAACCCAACGTCGGCAATCCAGCGCTCTCCGTTAAGCTCAACCAACAGCAGACGGTGTGTACGCGGCGGCATTTGCGACGGATTAGCTAATACCACGCGCCCGAGCACGCTACGCACCGTAAACCCGACTTCACGCAGGACGCGCTCGAAAAGGCCGTTTTGCTCAAAGCAGTATCCCCCACGTCGCCCTGTCACCAGTTTGTCGACCAGGCACCCATCGTCAAGCTGGATTTCGCGCGGCAGGACGACATCGATATTCTCAAAAGGGATCGCACAGTTGTGATGCAAATGCAGCGCGCGCAGGGTGTCGATATCAACAGAAGCCGGCTGCTTCCAGCCGATGCGAGCGTAATAGGCAGTCAGAAAGGGGGACATATATCAGTTTCCTTTGATAGTGATGCTGTGTTTATAAACTAATTCTACGCGTCCACTTTGATTTCCGTGCTTTTTCTGCATACTCATCTTTGTAGATGAGGAGATCCTATGAGCCACTTTCGCCCTGTTGAATTACGGCATGCCAGCCGTCTGCTGAACCACGGCCCCACCGTACTTATCACCAGCCGGGATGAAACCCTGGACAGACGCAACGTTATGGCCGCCGCTTGGTCCATGCCTGTGGAATTTGAACCGCCGCGCATCGCTATTGTGGTGGATAAAAGCACCTGGTCGCGCGAACTGATTGAACACAGCGGGAAGTTTGGCATCGTCATTCCCGGCGTGGCTGCAGCCAACTGGACCTGGGCGGTGGGTAGCGTCAGTGGACGTGATGAAGACAAGTTCAACTGTTACGGGATCCCGGTGGTAGACGGTCCCGCCCTCGGCCTGCCCGTCATAGAAGAAAAATGTCTGGCGTGGATGGAGTGTCGGTTATTACCCGTCACATCCGCAGCAGAAAAATACGATACGTTGTTTGGCGAAGTGGTTTCAGCGGCAGCTGATGAGCGTGCGTTTGTCGAAGGACGCTGGCAGTTTGACGGTGATAAGCTGAATACACTGCATCATCTTGGGGCCGGAACGTTTGTGGCAAGTGGGAAGATGGTGAAGGCGCTGGATTGATTGCCTAAATCATATCTTACTGAATTATAGTAAAATTCTATGGCATTTTATGTTTACAATAATGATGCGAAACGGAGGATATTTTCGGAGTTGTTTCTTAGAGCTCTTTTATTAAGGAAATATCTCATGTCATGGAATAAAGATGGTGCAATCTCGTATGCCAAATCACACGCCCAACCGAAAAGTACGGGGTATTGTGCTCGCTACGTCACCGAAGCAATCAGAACCGGTGGAAAATTAAAAATCCCGAATACACGTTTGGCAAAAGATATGGGGCGGACGTTAGTCAACGCTGGGTTCCGCCTGGTATATGATCAACCGCATGCTGGAGACGTAGCAGTGATCCAAAATATTGTTGGTCACGATAGCGGCCACGTTTGCATATACGATGGTCAACAATGGATCAGTGATTTTGTACAACGCACCATGTACCCAGGACAGGCTTACCGAACTATACAACCTCATTACGAACTGTTCAGGCACGACTAATGAAAATACTCTTCTTTTTTCTCTTTGCCCTGTCTCCGTTCGCGGTTGCTGAAAGTGTTTATGCCCCAGGGCAGGCAGCGCTCAAATTCAACCAATGGTATATCGCGCAGCTGAATCAGGACAAACCGCCAGTTCTCAATCCAGACATCATGCATGAATACGTTGCCTCAGGGACAATTGCTGCAATTAAGGAAATGTACTCAGGGGACAGTAACGAGAAAGACATGCCCGATGCGGATATGTTCATTAAAGCGCAAGATTGGGATGAGGACTGGAA
>NZ_JAIWJZ010000162.1:0-613 GCF_020216105.1 Enterobacter sp. K16B | reverse complement strand
GTCATCACAGCAGGTAGCCATGAACAAGATAAACGCTGAAATGAAACCATACTGCGTCGGGCGCTATATGCTTGACCTGCCATCCTCTTTTACGGCTTATAATGACGCTGCACCGCTGGATAATAATATCTGGGCGGCAGTGATTTCCCGGCCTGAGGATATGTATAAAACCTATCTGGCGACAAAGAAAATGTACCATCCGGGTTTTGTGCAGTTAATCGCGTTACGTGAAAAGGCGCTACAAAACAGTAAAACCATAGACGCCCAGGATATGCCGTTTTTAAAAAATGTCTGGCCGTTACCTGCTGGTATGGATGGTGTGATTTTTGAACGGAATGAAAACGGAGGTGTTGCGGACGCAATGCGCATTCTGGAAGGATATCTTTATACCAATGGTGTGGTTATCAAGTTTCAGAAGCAAACGGTCAATGATTCAGCTTCACGTTATGAAAGACAACGAAATGGCGATCCAATTCAAAATTATGTCGCAAGTGATGTCAGCCAGATGCAGTCGCTGATGGCGAGAATTAGCGGCAGGGATAATGACGTCATTCCGACGAAACCAGGTTCCTGTATCACCCATGCGTTTATTGCCACCGACCCGACGGCAAGG
>NZ_JAIWJZ010000161.1:0-8292 GCF_020216105.1 Enterobacter sp. K16B | reverse complement strand
CTCCCTCTCCCTGTGGGAGAGGGCCGGGGTGAGGGCATCAGGCCGCACCCAACTTATTTGTTGCGAGTTAATTTCTCAAGATCCGCTTCAATCTCGCTGATCTTGTTAGTGACAACGCTTTCCAGATGACGCAGATCGTCAAGGATCTTACGCTTGAGATCAACTTCAGTACGGTCGCGCTGGCAGATCTGATCGAGTTCATCGATCACATAGCGCAGGTTAGGGCTGATTTCCTGTACTTCTTTGTAACCCTGTCCTACGCCGTCAGCAACGACGGTCTTACGCTGGCGTGGATATTTAAACTTCACGCTTTTGGCGAAAAACTCGCCTTTATCCTTGTGAAAATAGATTTTCAAAATATCGTTATTGGCTTCCTGACGGAGGCTGTAACGATCAATTTCATCAGGATTGGTAATGCCCAGACTTTTCAGATTATCGTACATAGCGGTACCCTTGATCTCAACATAACCTTTGAATAATTAACGAAAAAATCTACTTTCGCCACCCTCAGATACAAAAAAAGCGGGGTTGCCCCCGCTTTTTGTTATACCCGATTAATCGATGGTACGCAGCAACTCATTGATGCCGACTTTACCGCGGGTTTTCGCATCCACTTTCTTCACGATAACCGCACAGTACAGGCTGTATTTACCATCTTTAGACGGCAGGTTGCCGGAGACCACCACAGAGCCTGCCGGAACGCGGCCGTAATGCACTTCGCCGGTTTCGCGGTCGTAAATACGGGTGCTCTGACCGATGTAAACGCCCATGGAGATCACGGAGCCTTCTTCAACGATCACGCCTTCTACTACTTCAGAACGCGCGCCGATGAAGCAGTTGTCTTCGATGATGGTCGGGTTAGCCTGCAGTGGCTCCAGAACACCACCAATGCCCACGCCGCCGGACAGGTGAACGTTTTTACCGATCTGCGCACAGGAACCGACCGTCGCCCAGGTGTCTACCATCGTACCTTCATCAACGTAGGCACCGATGTTCACGTAGGATGGCATCAGCACGGTATTGCGTGCGATGAATGCCCCCTGACGTACCGCCGCTGGCGGTACCACGCGGAAGCCTTCTTTCTGGAAACGCGCTTCGTCGTAGTCAGCGAATTTCATCGGCACTTTATCGAAGTAGCGGCTTTCAGCTCCGTCGATAACCTGGTTATCGTTGATACGGAAAGAGAGCAGCACGGCTTTTTTCAGCCATTGATGAGTGACCCACTGACCGTCGATTTTTTCTGCCACGCGCAGGGCGCCGGAATCCAGCAGGGAAATCACCTGGTTTACCGCTTCACGGGTCACGGTATCCACATTTGCCGGGGTAATCTCGGCGCGACGCTCAAAGGCGGACTCAATAACGTTCTGTAACTGCTGCATGGTTTACTCTTTCCATTTCACTAAAAAACACGTCACCCTTTATCGTTTGGATTGAGGGCTGCTGTCAACCGTTGTTGCACTTCAAGTTGCAGGTCATTATTAAGGGCACGCCGGTCCGCTGTGGCGATTATAAATAAATCTTCTACTCGCTCGCCAATGGTTGTAATTCTTGCCCCATGAAGCGAAATTCCCAGATCGGCAAAAACCTGGCCGACGCGAGCAAGTAGCCCTGGCTGGTCGAGCGCGATCAGCTCCAGGAACGATTTACGGTCGGTGTGGGTCGGCAGGAAATTGACCTCGGTATCGACGGTAAAGTGGCGCAGCTTCGCCGGCTGGCGACGCGGCTGCGGCGGCTGCCAGCTGCGCTGGGTAATCGCCTGTTCCAGACCAAAGCGTATTCCTTCATGTCTGTCAGACGACAGCGGGCTGCCGTCCGGCTCCAGTACAATAAAGGTATCCATCGCCATGCCGTCGCGGGTCGTGAAAATCTGCGCATCGTGAACGCTCAGATTACGCCTGTCCAGCTCGGCGCACACCGCAGCAAACAGATAGGGACGGTCCGGGCTCCAGATGAAAATCTCCGTCCCACCGCGCGTGGCCTGTGGGCTGAGCAGGATCATCGGCTGTGACAAGTCATGCCGGAGCAGGTGCCGCGCATGCCACGCAAGCTGGTTTGGGCTATGGCGGACAAAGTAGTTAGCGCGACAGCGGGCCCAAATCTGGTGTAACGCCTCTTCATCAATGTTGTCCATACGCAGCAGCGCCAGGGCCTGGAGCTGATGGTGGCGCACACGCTCGCGCATGTCCGGGGTATTTTGCATCCCGCGACGCAGCTGTTTTTCCGTCGCAAAGTAGAGCTCGCGCAGCAGGCTCTGCTTCCAGCTGTTCCACAGCGTTTCGTTGGTGGCGCAGATATCGGCCACCGTCAGGCAGACCAGATAGCGCAGACGGTTTTCTGTCTGAACCTCCTCCGCAAACTGCTTGATGACCTCTGGATCCTGAATATCACGACGCTGGGCGGTGACCGACATCAGCAGGTGATGGCGTACCAGCCAGGCAACCAGCTGTGTTTCGCGTGAGTTCAGGCCGTGCAGTTCGGCAAATTTCAGCACATCCTGCGCGCCCAGGACCGAATGGTCACCGCCACGACCTTTGGCGATGTCGTGGAAGAGGGCGGCAATCAGGATCAGTTCCGGATGAGTAAGGCGCGGCCATAATTCCACGCACAGCGGGTGACGGGAGCGCGTCTCTTCTTTCGCAAAGCTCTCCAGCTTGAGCATAACGCGAATGGTGTGTTCATCCACCGTGTAGGCGTGGAACAGATCGAACTGCATCTGCCCGACAATGTGCGACCACTGCGGCATATAGGCCCACAGCACGCTGTGGCGGTGCATCGGCAGCAGACCGCGGCTGACGGCGCCCGGGTGGCGAAGCATGCTCAGGAACAGCGATCGGGCTTCCGGGATATAGCACAGCGGCTCCGTCAAATGACGGCGCGCATGGCGCAGATGACGCAGGGTGGTGGAGTAGATCCCGGTGATGGTGCTGTTGCGAACCATGGTGTAGAACATCCGCAGGATCGCTTCCGGCTCGCGAATAAACAGCGTTTCGTCGCGCAGATCGATAAGCGTGCCGCGCAACTGGAATTCGTCATCAATCGGGCGCGGTTTTTCGTCCGCCGTCAGCGCCAGGATGGCCTCGTCGAACAGCTGCAGCAGCATCTGGTTGAGCTCGGTGACGCGGCGGGTGACGCGGAAGAAATCCTTCATCATGTGCTCAACCGGCTCGTTTCCTTCACCGCTGTAGTTGAGGCGCTGGGCAACGCTGAGCTGGCGGTCAAACAGCAGACGGTTATCGTAGCGGGTGACTTCCAGATGCAGGGCGAAGCGAATGCGCCACAGCAAGTGCAGACACTCGTTGAGCTCGTTACGTTCGGCCTCGGTTAAGAAGCCAAAGCCTACCATTTCATCCAGCGAGGTGGCGCCAAAGTGGCGCCGGGCGACCCACTGTAAGGTGTGGATGTCGCGCAGGCCGCCAGGGCTGCTTTTAATATCTGGCTCAAGGTTATAGCTGGTGCCGTGGTAGCGCTGGTGGCGCTGGTTTTGCTCCTCGACCTTCGCCGCGAAGAACTTTTCTGACGGCCAGAAGCCGTCGCTGAAGATGTGTTTTTGCAGCTCCAGGAACAGCGCGACGTCGCCAATCAGCAGACGGGTTTCAATCAGGTTAGTGGCCACGGTCAGGTCCGATAACCCTTCCAGCAGACACTCTTCCAGGGTGCGCACGCTGTGGCCGACTTCCAGTTTGACGTCCCAGAGCAGGGTCAGCAGTTCGCCAATCTTTTGCGCCTGTTCGTCCGGCAGCTTTTTACGGCTTAAGATCAGGAGATCGATATCGGAAAGCGGGTGCAGCTCTCCGCGGCCATAGCCCCCGACGGCAACCAGCGCCACATCACTGATTTGCCCAAATCCGTAATCGATCCACAGACGCTGCAGCAGCTGATCGATAAATTCGGTACGCGCTTCGATCAGTTGCTCGGCGGAGATACCGGCATCAAACGCGCTGCCCAGCCAGCGCTGGAAGACATCCATATGGGCTTTAATGCCGGCGCAGTTCAACTCGTTCTGCGGCCAGACGCCCGGGTTGTCGGGCTGATCGGGGAGGGTGGGAAGTGCTGTGTTAGCATACTGTTCGGGTAAAAGATTACTCATCGCGTGCCACCCATAAGAAAAAACTATAGCCATTAAAAAAGCCGGCATTTGCCGGCTTTTTTATCATTCATCGTGCGTCAGTATCGCCGGGATGGTGTCATCCTTGCGCAACGTCATAATTTCGCAGCCGTTGTCTGTTACCACAATAGTATGCTCGTACTGTGCAGACAAGCTTCTGTCTTTGGTTTTCACCGTCCAGCCGTCTTTCATGGTACGGATGCGGTAATCACCGGCGTTGACCATCGGTTCGATGGTAAAGGTCATGCCTTTTTGCAGCACTACGCCGCCGTCATCCGCATCATAATGCAGAACCTGCGGCTCTTCATGGAAGACGCGACCAATGCCGTGCCCGCAGTATTCACGCACCACGGAGAAACCTTCTGCCTCGACAAATTTCTGAATTGCCGCACCGATGGTACGCAGGCGAATGCCCGGTTTCACCATTTTCAGCGCCAGGTAGAGGCTCTCTTGCGTCACTTTACACAGACGCTCGCCAAGAATCGTTGGCTTGCCCACGATGAACATTTTTGAGGTATCACCGTGGTAGTCATCTTTGATAACGGTGACGTCGATATTGACGATGTCGCCATCTTTCAGCAGTTTTTCGTCGTCCGGGATACCGTGGCACACCACTTCATTAATGGAGATGCAGACGGATTTCGGGAAACCGTGGTAGCCGAGGCAGGCGGAAACCGCGTGCTGCTCGTTCACGATATAGTCATTACAGATGCGGTCCAGCTCACCGGTGCTGACGCCCGGCTTCACGAACGGCTCGATCATTTCCAGCACTTCCGCGGCCAGACGACCGGCGACGCGCATCTTTTCAATTTCTTCAGGGGTCTTAATAGAGATAGCCATGTAATCTGTCCATCGGTGTCGATTTTTTCGACAATACTAGTCTAAGTGTTGTCAATGGTATCAGTCAGGCACACCCCGTGCCAAATTGAGAATCATTAACAGCACACTCCGCCAACAACTGTTGGTTTATGGCGGCGTTTTGTGGTATAAAGCGCGCCGGACTTCCGATCCATTTCAGATACACAGGCTGGACGGAAGCGACAAATCTCACTTTGTGTAACAACACACACGTATCGGCACATATTCCGGGGTGCCCTTTGGGGTCGGTAATATGGGATACGTGGAGGCATAACCCCAACTTTTAATATAGAGGTTTTAAACATGGCAACTGTTTCCATGCGCGACATGCTCAAGGCTGGTGTTCACTTTGGTCACCAGACCCGTTACTGGAACCCGAAAATGAAGCCTTTCATCTTCGGCGCTCGTAACAAAGTTCACATCATTAACCTTGAGAAAACTGTACCAATGTTCAACGAAGCCCTGGCTGAGCTGAACAAGATTGCTTCCCGTAAAGGTAAGATTCTGTTCGTTGGTACTAAGCGCGCTGCAAGCGAAGCTGTGAAAGATGCTGCTAACAGCTGCGACCAGTTCTTCGTGAACCATCGCTGGTTGGGCGGCATGCTGACTAACTGGAAAACTGTTCGTCAGTCCATCAAACGCCTGAAAGATCTGGAAACCCAGTCTCAGGACGGTACTTTCGACAAGCTGACTAAGAAAGAAGCGCTGATGCGCACTCGTGAACTGGACAAGCTGGAAAACAGCCTGGGCGGTATCAAAGATATGGGCGGCCTGCCAGACGCGCTGTTCGTAATCGATGCAGACCACGAGCACATCGCAATCAAAGAAGCTAACAACCTGGGTATCCCGGTATTCGCTATCGTTGATACCAACTCCGATCCGGACGGTGTTGACTTCGTTATCCCGGGTAACGACGACGCAATCCGTGCTGTTAGCCTGTACCTGAGCGCTGTTGCTGCTACCGTTCGTGAAGGCCGTTCCCAGGATCTGGCTTCTCAGGCGGAAGAAAGCTTCGTAGAAGCTGAATAATAAGGTTTTACCCCTTATTAGTACCGTGTATGAATAGGGGCCCATTACCGGCCCCTTTTTTCAATTTACACTGTTTGGCCCCCGGCCGGGCAGTTCACATCTCCCGAGGATTTAAGAATGGCTGAAATTACCGCATCCCTGGTAAAAGAGCTGCGCGAGCGTACTGGCGCAGGCATGATGGATTGCAAAAAAGCGCTGACTGAAGCGAACGGCGACATCGAGCTGGCAATCGAAAACATGCGTAAATCCGGTGCGATCAAAGCAGCTAAAAAAGCAGGCAACGTTGCTGCTGACGGCGTGATCATCACTAAGATCGACGGCAACTACGGTATCATTCTGGAAGTTAACTGCCAGACTGACTTCGTGGCAAAAGATGGTGGTTTCCAGGCATTTGCTAACAAAGTTCTGGACGCTGCTGTTGCAGGCAAAATCACTGACGTTGAAGTTCTGAAAGCACAGTTCGAAGAAGAGCGTGTTGCGCTGGTTGCTAAAATCGGTGAGAACATCAACATCCGTCGCGTTGCTTCTCTGGAAGGCGACGTTCTGGGCTCTTACCAGCACGGTGCACGTATCGGTGTTCTGGTTGCGGCTAAAGGCGCTGACGAAGAGCTGGTTAAACAGCTGGCTATGCACATCGCTGCAAGCAAACCAGAATTCGTTAAGCCAGAAGACGTGTCTGCTGAAGTGGTAGAAAAAGAGTACCAGGTTCAGCTGGACATCGCGATGCAGTCTGGTAAACCAAAAGAAATCGCAGAGAAAATGGTTGAAGGCCGCATGAAGAAATTCACCGGCGAAGTTTCTCTGACTGGCCAGCCATTCGTTATGGATCCAAGCAAGTCTGTTGCTCAGCTGCTGAAAGAGCACAACGCTGACGTGACTGGCTTCATCCGCTTCGAAGTGGGCGAAGGCATCGAGAAAGTTGAGACTGACTTCGCAGCAGAAGTTGCTGCAATGTCCAAGCAGTCTTAATGATTGAAAAGGAGCCGCCTGAGGGCGGCTTCTTTTTGTCACCCGTCAGACGAAAATCAGACAGGATCCCGTATCGCTGTGCTGATATGCGACATACTATGTCGCCAGAATTAACCCCCATCTTAATCGTTGACAGTCTCAGGAAAGAAACATGGCTACCAATGCAAAACCCGTGTACAAACGCATTCTGCTTAAGCTGAGTGGCGAAGCACTGCAGGGATCGGAAGGCTTCGGTATTGATGCAAGCATCCTTGATCGCATGGCACAGGAAATCAAAGAACTGGTCGAACTGGGTATCCAGGTTGGCGTGGTCATTGGCGGTGGCAACCTCTTCCGTGGTGCTGGTCTGGCGAAAGCGGGGATGAACCGCGTTGTAGGCGACCACATGGGTATGCTGGCAACCGTCATGAATGGTCTGGCAATGCGTGATGCACTGCATCGTGCCTATGTGAATGCCCGCCTGATGTCCGCGATTCCACTGAATGGCGTGTGCGATAATTACAGCTGGGCAGAAGCCATCAGCCTGCTGCGCAACAACCGCGTGGTGATCCTCTCCGCCGGTACGGGTAACCCGTTCTTTACGACCGATTCCGCTGCCTGCCTGCGCGGTATCGAGATTGAAGCCGATGTGGTACTGAAAGCGACCAAAGTCGATGGCGTGTTTACTGCCGACCCGGCAAAAGATCCTTCTGCCACCATGTACGATCAGCTGAGCTACAGCGAAGTACTGGAAAAAGAACTGAAAGTGATGGATCTTGCCGCCTTCACGCTTGCTCGCGACCACAAACTGCCGATCCGTGTCTTCAACATGAACAAACCTGGCGCACTGCGTCGCGTGGTCATGGGTGAAAAAGAAGGCACTTTGATCACGGAATAATTTCCGTTGACGATAAATACAGGTAAGATTCCGCTTTATTTTGTAGTGGTATCTTACCCGGACGCGCCTTTGGCGTTGTCATGAATTAAACGCGACTATACTTAGCACACCTGTAGCGCTGTGCTGGCGGATAGTCTGCCTGAGACAAGTTTTCAAGGATTCGTAACGTGATTAACGACATCAGAAAAGATGCTGAAGTACGCATGGAAAAATGCGTAGAAGCGTTCAAAACCCAAATCAGCAAAATCCGTACTGGCCGTGCTTCCCCAAGCCTGCTGGATGGCATCATCGTAGAGTACTACGGTACGCCAACTCCGCTGCGCCAGCTGGCAAGCGTTACCGTAGAAGATACCCGTACGCTGAAAATCAACGTATTCGATCGCTCTATGGGCCCGGCGGTTGAGAAAGCGATTATGGCGTCTGACCTCGGTCTGAACCCAAGCTCTGCAGGCGC
>NZ_JAIWJZ010000160.1:0-5921 GCF_020216105.1 Enterobacter sp. K16B | reverse complement strand
ATAATCGCGTCGCCAAACTCTGAACATTTCAGCAGCTTAGCGCCTTCCTTACCGTTGATGATTAAGTCCGCAGCTTCGAACTATTCCCTGTTACGCAGTAGTACATCCAATGTATCCCACTAGCCTCGGATACAAAAGGCTAAGATAGCCATTCCGACTAGATTGTATACTATTCTGCTACCTGATGATTCTTTTACTTTTGATAGCCACTTTGGATCTTCTTTCCCGATTAGTTCCTCTTGCTTTAGCAAGAATAATCGTCATTGCTTCATTTGTATGGCTTAACCAGCACATCGCTTCCCCCTGTTCACCTATCAATTGAAACAAGATATATTTGTAGTCATTGTACACAAGCTAAATCACTAAATAATTATCTGGTATACTTAACCAGCGAAATCGGTTGTAATATCCAAACATCCCGAAAATAATCTGTCACAACAATTTCGCACTTTATACCTGAATTCGACGACTTAGCAAGTCTTAACAATTAATTGAATTTTAATCTATCATATGGAATATGCTCTACATCCTTGATGGTAGAATAAATTCGAGCTGATTAATGTCAGAATGTTAAAATAGCGACTCCAAAGGAATCGCTCTAACATATATAAAACTTTTGCTGTGTAATCTTAATCGTTGGTCTCAGCAAAACAAGAAATGTAATATATAATAAGCCTATCATATTAACCATACCAGTGACTACAATATTTATTGCGCCATCCGGTAATACCTTTTTCCAGGTATGGTGATAAAATTGACTTTCTGTTAGTTACTTCTGTTTATGACAAAATCTCTTCATGACGTAGCAATCCCATAGACAACATAAAAAATTTTAGCTAGTCTGGTTATTAATTATAGCTTAAGTTAAATCACAAGAAAATATATCGCCATGAAAATATCACTTGCCAAAATAAAAGGAAATCTTTATTGTATCTTTTTCGACACTATAGAAAAATATCTCCCTATTTATAAACAAGAGAGAACATGATAAAGTCATTTCAAAAAATAATGCCCATGTCATTTTTTGTAAAAATGCTGCTAACAGCTTTTCTAACAGCGTTAGGAGGATCAGGATATATAGGATTTTTAAGCGAATATGCAACTTATTTTTATGCCTGGCATAATGGGTTTAGAATTCCGGCGGAAGGCTCTCCATATTTAAAAATAACAATCACCTCCCTAACTTTCATTTCTATTCTTGCTTCCTCTTTACTTTTTTTAATATCATACGTATTATTAGAAGGATATCGTCGACTTAATGAGAAAATGCAAAAACTACAAAGCATTATTGCAACCGCAATAAATGAAATCCTACAATCAACAGGTGTTGTGAATATTCACGTCAAGGCATTAAAGATCCTGTTAACCTTAACCGTAAACACATCTAAAATAAAACCCCATCATGCCATTTTAATTTTTGGTGTATTTATTTTCTGGAGCAGCCTTGCAGTAATATCATTCAGCGAAACAGTTAAATTATCAATCTCAGTGAAATTAGTAACCTCATTAATTATCTCAATATTTTACATATCAATACTACTTCCATTTACGCTTCCAAAACTTACAATGATCATATCAATAGTTTATGCTGGTGTTTTCTTATTAGCAGCACCATTTACATTATTTAACCAAAATATCTATGCTATTATTCTTGCCGAAATTGGATATGGCGGTGGGTCTAAAGTTGAGATACTGCAAAATGAAGGCCCAATAAAATATCATCTTCTTTTGAGAACAACTGATAGTATTTTTGTTAAAGGTGAGGGGAAAACGCCAACTGAAATTCCATTGAACGAAATCAAGTCAATAAATTACTTATCTCGTGATATAAAGTAGTTTTTTTAAAATAAACAAATAAAAATAGCTAAAAAGTTAAAGTAAATGAAACGAAATATCTGGGGGATAGCGGGGATAAATCATCTAGTTATTCATCTACCAGCGCTACTGCATCCCCATCTTTTCAAAAATAGCGTGCCTCTACACACTTTCGAATGGCATAATGGATAGCCTCAATGTATAATATTTCTTTCTTACATAATAGAACATCAACTAAAAAGGATATTGAAAAAGAGCAATAGTTCTTAGATATTTTTCTGGCAAGAATGCCCCACTCTAATTGAACTGTAGGTTTATTTTAAATTCTCACTTTTTGTTGTGTGATAACATATTCCATTCCAAAATTCTCTTTCGCCAATGTTTCTCTATGCTTTGAGTAAAATCTGAACGCACCAGTTTTGCCCTGTTTTCTGACCATTCGGTGTTTTCACGTCGGATAACAATACCTTCAGGGGGGCCATTTCTGTAATGGCTTAGTGATGCATTGAGCAAGTGCTTTAGTTCGAGCATCGTGGTTCTCCCTCTAAAAAACTCATAAGGAGTTATTAATCCAGCATGTCTGGCTAAAGAATTTCTCCGAGAAATGCTCCAAAATTTTCCAGCATTAGAATCATATACATCGAACATTATAAACCAGTCTGGAAGCGCACTATAGTCAAGAGAGTGGCGAGCAGCACACCATTCACCAAAAAGAATTAGCTCAGGTTTTAGCACTGCGGCCAAACCTTGGCGATGATGATTGAGCCATGAAGAAAGACGAGAAAATTGTCCTTTCCCTGGAAGGGTGAGTATATGGCCGCGATTCTGAAACTGAAAATTGCCATCATCAGTTAAAGATATACCAAGATTTGCACCGTCAATTTTTTCTTCCACGATCACATTGGCATTCAGGAGATCATATGCCTCAATGGCTGAGAGCACTTTATCCCCACGAGGAGAATGTTCACTGGCCCATTCAAGATATGGCGTATGAGGGAAACGGAAGAAATTAGTCATCGGTCACCTGGTAGATCTGGTAAATTGATATTTGGAAATTTTTGAGAGTAAAATCGACATACATCATTTGGACAAACAAAATCTACAGTTATATTATACTGTGCTAGTGTTGGCCACCAATTCAGCCACTTGCAATCGCCAGCTTGCCATATAACCGGTTTTTCTCCATGAGCGGATGCAACTGCCACAAATTTTCTGTCTGGAGGATCAAATGAACGTTCAAGTTCAGGATCAGGAAATTCAGAGAATCGATCTTTTTCTACTTCAGTTATACTAACCATTTCTACAAAATGCTCATTACCTACATGACGTAATAACCATTTAAGGAATACATCCCCTACCCCTTTTGGAGGACTAAGACTGGTTTTTCTCTTATATTCATTAAGAATTTTATAATCATCATCAATAATTATAATACCACTATCCTTAATATTCGATAAACGAAGGATGCATTCTTCTATGCAATCTACGGAAACATCATTATGTTGTTGATTTGCAATTAATAATACATTTGTATCTATTACTACTTTGCTCATTTTTTACCACCTTTTTCTGTGGCGAGCGTTTTTTTATGTTTTAAAGCGGCAAGTGTACGACCAGCAATGTCAGCCATTTCATCGCCAAAGAAATTCTCTGGCCAGTTTTCAATTTCACCAAAAATATTCAATCGCAAAGGCTCAAGTTCAGTTGCTGAACCATTACGTTGACAAAAATAGACTGCAACATCTTCTGGGCTAACTTTACCCTCGGCTACTCTGCGCTGCAACCGATTCAAAAAGTGTTCTGAATGGCTTTCTACGATTAATTGAACATTTCTATTCTTACCGTTTTCACGTGCTTGTGTAGCGGAAATGAAAACATCAGCGAGCTCAGCCTGAACTTGAGGATGTAAATGAATTTCGGGCTGCTCCATCCATATAGTAGAATTAGGTTGACAATAAAATGCCTGAACCAAAGCAGGAAGAACTTGTGATACACCGAAACCAACATCTGTTATTTTAACTTCACTTGCATTAGCGTGTGTTTTAACTACAACCTCATATTCTTTACGCCCTTCAGCAACGGGTCTAACAGCAAAGCTGTCGATTATTCCGAGATCTTTTAACCATTGAGCAATAAATTCATCAAAACGAGCTAGCTTTTGTTTTTGCCCCCGATTAAGTTTCCGTCCCTCCGAGCTAGCGGCTAAAATGGCTGCAATCGCTAATTCTCCTTTCTGTCCAACACTCTCCGGCGTTTCACCTGACCAAGAATAAATTCGTTTAGGATGATCTCGTAGCGGACCAAGATAGTGAACACTATTTAAAGCGGCTTCAACGTTTAATGCAAAATCCAAAAGAAAGTCAGCATTTTGGAAACGAGCACGACTTTGATCAGAGATTCGATAAAACTTATCGGGATCGTCTAAAGGCCAGATTCTACCGGTATTACGTACAAATTTATATTTTTCAGAGAATATACCAAGCTTGTTTTTCGAATCTCTCTGATATGTTATATCAAGCTGGTTAATATTTTCGTTGAGTAATTTATATGTTAGTTTATCCACTCTCGGTTGTTCTTTAGAATCTGCTGCAATTGCTGTAGTGAGTTGTAATTCATCACCTGAAAACTTTTTATGTGTTACAGGATCACGAACAACGAATTCTTTATCAGTGACTTTCCAACCTAATTCAAATCCTAGTACATTATTTAAGTCATGATTGTGCAAGCATTCTGCAAATGTACCCAGATCAATCAGCGAATTTTCGTCCCCTAAGTGCAATGGCCGCTTGCGATCAGCAGAAAGTGCGGTTTGTTTCAATGTCAATAATAAATGACCCAAGCTACTTTTCCCGGCACTATTTGCACCAAAAATAACAGTTAGCGGGGCAAGCCGAATTGGCCCAGTGTCTTTCCAAGCCTTGAAGTTACTTATTTGTAAGTGAGTAAGCATGAGTATGATCCTTTTTGTATATTCTTTGCCCATATGATCCCTCACGTCAGTTATCGAACGAGACAATTATATGAGTTTAGCTTTAGTGATGCATGCCGAAAAGATGTAATGATACTTTGCTGGTACCTGATGTTAAGGTAGTGCCGCATTTTTTCATAACATGCAATCAAAAACTCCTCAACAACACAGATATTCTATCCATAGCTAAGGGATACTGGATTCATAGGGAGCAGTCAACCAACTTTTGATAGCTTCTTAAGATTACTTTATCTAACATTCGTATACCAAACTTCCGAAAGTTATTGTTAAATGATGTAGCTCGTAAGGTTTATATTAATTAGCTTTATAACAATTTCAAAGCTAATGATAACCTCTATCCAACATACTCAACAGCTTTGCAAATCCCTCTGACAGGCACTATCATTGCTGCGCCCTACCATACGCATCGCAATCTAACATTTATATTATGTATGCTGAATAATTAGGGCACTTAAACATGCACATGATGTCCGTATACGAGGGCACTGGCTGTGAGCCCATGTTATTCTTCTACAATTGAGGTTTGATGTCATCTTGTATCTTCGCCACATTCTTGCCTACTGTACCGACATTGAACTCTCGGTACCAGAATTCTTCTTTTCAGTATTGGAAATACATATTGTTATACTGCACATAAAGCCCTAGGCTTCTTTCACCATTCAAATATCCATGACGCCAGGATACGCTTGTCTCCAGTGATATCGCCAGAAACATATGGATATGATATACAGACATACTGTCCACAAGATACTCCTGTTTTTCGATTCATACAGCTTTCTTAAAACGTGACTATTGCTCTGCTTTTCTCCTCGTAGAAAACCTGAATATTAACTTAGGTAGAAAAACTATATGATTGTTCAATTCCCTCGGGTGTGCGCGAGGCTTATCTCGACCCTAATCGAGATTCCTTTTGATTTCTTATTTCTCACTTGCAGTTACCAAACCTTAATTTAAAAAAAATAAATATGTTATTACTGGAAAGCTTTCCATAATAGCTAGCCTAATGGGATTTTCCATGCATATAAAAAAGGGAGCCGATTGGCTCCCTTTTTTAGAGGATTCAGCAACTGATTACATGTTCGCGATAATCGCGTCGCCAAACTCTGAACATTTCAGC
>NZ_JAIWJZ010000159.1:0-1645 GCF_020216105.1 Enterobacter sp. K16B | reverse complement strand
TGTAGGCCGGGTAAGCGCAGCGCCACCCGGCAAGAAAGACGGCGCAATTGTTGATGACAGGGGTTGTCATTAATCTCAATCTACTGAACTTACGATATTGGACGCTCGTTCCACGCATCGCTGAATTGAATATTACCGTCCAGAATTTTCCATGTGATTTTTGCATATCGCAAAGATACATTTTCCATGTGCCCAGTACCGGGACAATCTCTTGTATCATGCATTATTGGAGTTATTGAAATGACTTTCACGCCTTCCATAAGGATGTTGAAGTATTCAACTTCCTGACCAGCATCATTGATGTGATAGAATTTTAATTCAGCACTTTGAAGCGTCTGGCCTGTTGCTACGGCTTTGTATAGATAGGGTGAAGACGAATCAATAGCTTTTGTTAAACTGAATGCTGAGTGTTGCCTTGTTCCTGTAAGTTTACCTGTTGCCCCATCTGTCGGAATGCTCAGATTATGGATCAAGTCTCTAAGCTCTATACTTCCTTCACGTTTTGCTACATCAGAACCGCCTCGAATCATTGCTCCGCCATTGTCTTTCAAAAAGAGGTGAACTGGTACAGCCATTTCTAAATCTCCTTATGCTAATTAGTCCCTTGTTCCATTTGCTATGAGGTTAATGACTGGCATGATCGCTATACCATCCGCATAGAACAGATCAGAATTAGTGAATGAATAAACCTTGCCCGTAATTTTTACATTGACCGTGTTCCCATAAGCAGAAGCTGTAACAGTGCTTGTATTGGCCTCAAGGAATGGTGAACGATCTTCAAGGTCTTTCATAATGTTCCCGCTGTTGTCTTTATCTAAATAGAAGCGGTAAACATCAGACACCGTTGCGCCTCCATCGTCATACTTTGTAATGTACAGTGTGACGGTATCAGATAGTTTCTGTTTGCTTACAAAGCTATCGTGAGGAGGAGCATAAAAATAGTATTGGTATGCCAGAAACCCACAAACAACGAACAAAAGAATCGTTGTGAGTAAGCAGTGAAGCCGTTTAATAACCGTGTTTCTTTGCATAATCGATACCTTGCCTTATCCAAAACTGATCGCGAGGATCATCCCCATAAGGCGGTTTTTGATACCAGTGACCCCATTTCTTTTTAGAGGTTTTAGCTCTTTCCTGCGCCCATCCAGCACCTATCAACAACGTTTCTGATGGGATCCCGGCGGCATAGCCAGCCGAACCATAATTGAAGTTCCCAAAGTTTGCTAGCTCAGGGTGTCCTTGTTTGTAATCCCACGGCCCCTTATTTCTTACTTTTTGATAAAACCAAAGATAAGTCGTTGGGATAGCCATGTCTCTACTCATACCTTGCGCTCTTGCAATCCTCATGTTTGCCAATACAAGCGCGATTCCTTCTTTTGGTAACAAAGGTATAACAGCCATATTAACCCTTCATTATTAATGGTTATAAAATCGCTATCATACGCTTTTGCAATAGTAAAAAAGATATCTGTTTCCAGATAAATGACGGGAAAACATCTATCTAAGGTATTGATCGCATTAAATATCAAAGAAACTTAGCCTGAGCAGGCTTCGCCCGGCGGTGAGGGCATCCGCCTGATTCGCCCGGCGGCGCTATGCTTGCACGGACCTACGGGTTTTGTAGGCCGGGTAAGCGCAGCGCCAC
>NZ_JAIWJZ010000158.1:0-1837 GCF_020216105.1 Enterobacter sp. K16B | reverse complement strand
ACGATTCCGGGCCGTTGTAGGCCCGTGCAAGCGCAGCGCCGCCGGGCATGACCTCAGCGCAGCAGGTAAGGTTCTCTGACATAGTCAGCCAGGAGATAAATCAGGTCATGCAATAACCCGGCAAGTTCTTGCGAGACAGCACTCGCAAGGGTCTGGCTCAACAAAGCCTGGTTAAGGGCCTGAGCATACCCCACAAGCATCGCAGTATCTTGCCAGCAATCCGGCATAGAGGATTGCTCGGGTAACGCTGTACTCAGTTTCTCAATCAGATGAGACGGTAAATCCTCATCGCATCGATTTTTCAGCTCCTCAATAGCAAATGCCAGACGGCCACACAGTGCTAAGCGCTCTACTCTATTGTGGGTTTCCAGCAGCACATTAACAAAAGCGCAGCAGCAGTCCGTCAGTTCGAAGAGATCCTGCGTTGAGGATATCGGCAGGTCAAGAAGTTGGCAGGCAATACTGTCGCTGGAGTGAGGGTGAGCAAGGGTTGGGATCGTAGCCATAAGGCAGCCTCCGTGTGATGTTTCAAGACCACTCTCTAAGTTTCCACGCTCAGAGGGTGGCGGCGCTGACAGGGGTGGAAACTGAATCACACGGTCTTCAGCCAGCCTTTCGACTGCCCTACCAGCGCCACCGTTGATTTTACAAGGATATGCGCTGCCCCGACACCAAAACTGTGTCGTCGTGTGATAGTTCAGGTTTCCACGCCTGACTGCGGAATTTGCCGCAGTGGGGAAACTGTAAGCTCGTTATAGGTGGAAATAAATAATGATTTCGGGTTTACATGGTGTTTCTAACAGGTTTGCGAGCATGCTTCCAGATATGGAATACTTCGTTTTTCATACTTGAATAATGATGAGCATTTTTAACTTTCGACATCACATTTCAGTCATAAGTAACAAGGAATAAATCGATGGACGATTTTCTGAATGAGTTTACGTCTGATGAAGAACGCGCCAGACACCTGGAAAATTTGCTAATTGATGTTGCTCGCGGTGGGCCTCGGGATAATAGTGAATGTTTCATCTCTCTCAGGTCTCACTTCGTTCAAAATTCCGCACTAAAAGCCCTTCTCCCTGCTTTTGTTAGAGAATGCAGAACTCTTAAACAGTTTTGGGGATTCATACAGCCTGCATACTCATCCTATAGAGAACGCGAAAATTTCATTTCAACTGAATTCACCCCTCTTTTTGATTTTTTCGAAGGGGTCAATACAACACCAAGAGATATTCATATCACTGATGGTTTAAGGAGTTACGACGAACGGGGGGTAAATGAAGCTTGGGCGAAGGCTTTAGAACGCAGGAACTCAGACCCAGAAGGAGCTATCACTTCCGCCAGGACCTTAGTTGAAACGGTATGTAAACATATACTCGACGACTTAAAAATCCCCTATGACCGTAATTTTGACATGAGTGAATTGTATAAACTAACTTCCAAAGAGCTAAATTTAGCCCCCGACCAGCATGGAGAGCAGATCTTTAGGCAAATACTCAAAGGATGCTCATCAGTTGTTAATGGTCTCGGCACGTTGAGAAATAAATATGGTGATGCGCATGGGATCGGTAAAAAACCACCTAAACCCGCAGACAGGCACGCTCTTTTAGCTGTTAACCTGGCCGGAAGCATGGCTGTTTTTTTGATTCAGACGTGGCAAAAAGTATCGAACAACCAGTAACAAGGTTTATGGTTAATTGAAAATAAACCATGCATTTTTATATATTTCTGTATTGAAATGCCCGGGAAGTTTAGCGCCGGTAATATTTTAGCCGGGTGGCGGCTACGCCTTACCCGGCCTACGATTCCGGGCCGTTGTAGGCCCGTGCAAGCGCAG
>NZ_JAIWJZ010000017.1:0-25026 GCF_020216105.1 Enterobacter sp. K16B | reverse complement strand
GCGTTCCTACGGCACGCGTGCGATGGGATCGCTTAATGAGGCGAACGATTACGCGCTTGGCGTCTCCCAGGATCATGATGAAAACACCACCAGCTGGGACGGCTCACTGAACAGCAATCTGCATTACACCAGCCTGGCGCTGGCGGCAGGAGGCGATAACAACAGCAACACTAACTACTCCGCGTCGCTGAGCGGCGGGATTGTGGCGCACGGCGACGGCGTGACTTTCTCGCCTTATCGCGTGGCTGACACCTATGCCATCGCTAAGCTGGATAAACCGGTGGCAGGCGTTGAGATTGGCACTACACGTGGCCCGGTATGGACAGATAAATGGGGCCAGGCGGTGATCCCGGTGTTGTCTCCGTTCCACGAAAGCACGATTGAGGTCAACACCGAAAAGCTGCCAGGCAACCTGGATGTCAGAAACGGCAGAACGGCGATCAAGGCCTCTCATGGCGCCGTGGCGAAGTGGGAGTTTGAGATGCTAAGCCAGCGCCGCGTGCTGTTGACTATCAGCCGCGCGGACGGTACGCCGCTGCCGGAAGGTATCCCGATTGTGGACGAAGCGGGTGAATACATCACTACGGCACCCGAAGACGGCGTGATCTTCCTGAACGATATCTCCGCCAACCAGCAGCTCTTCGCGACGGTGGAGGGAGAGCGTTGCAAGCTGACGTATACCCTGCCGGAGGAAGAACCGAATACATTCTACGAAGAGGTGACAGGGAAGTGTCTTTGAATAACATTCATAAGTACGTGATGCTGGTCGTGTTGCTCTGCGGACCGGCAGCCGTGCAGGCCGATGATGGCGAATGCAAAATGATGTCCGCCGTGAAGACAATCGACTACGGTCGTTATCGTAAAGACGATATGCGAAAGGGTTCTGCTGAACATGTGGGCAAAGTTTATAACGGTTATGCCTCGGTAACGCGGGAACTGCGGGTGTCGGTGATGTGTCCGGATGCGCGTAAAATGCGGATCTCCATCAACGGCGCTGCCCGACAAAACAGGGCCTGGCGATACACCGATAACGGCGCGATGAAGATCGCATTTAAGGATGGCCGCATGGACGGGAAGAGTGTGCAACTGGCCGCTGTCGATATTGGTGCGGTGGTGGTTCAGGGCGGGACGCCAGAAGTGACATTGCCGCCAGAAAAAGCGCTGGCTGCCGTTAACGGGATAGAAGTGGCGGGAGAGCAGTTCACCGCGACCATGATGGTGACGACCTACCTGTCAGAGAAAGCCTTCAGCGTGACCAACGCCACCGATCTTACCGAGACGCTGACGCTGAGCGTCGATACCCTTCCAGTGCAATAATCCTTTTGATACCCGGCTGAGTAGTATGCCGGGCATCACTCTTAGTGGATCCCCGCCACACGCAGCAGCGCGGTGACCACTGCCGCTGCTATGATGACTACAATTAACGGCATTTTTCGCCAGGCCAGAAACACCGCAAACGCGACGCCCAATACGCGTGCCATGCCGGCAAAATGGTCACCTTCATAAAAGGTGGTCGCCAGCGCCACGGAAAACAGCAACACCGTTGCCGCATCTGACAGCAGCGCCTGTGAACGCTCCGATAATGCCAGTCTGCTGCCGAGTTTCGCCCCGCCGAGACGCATCAGATAGGTTCCCGCAGACAAAATTGCGATACCAAGAATAAAAAACGTCATATTTCCCATTATTTTTTCCTCGCCGCGAGACCCAGTAAAGAGAGCAGAACCGGTAAGCCCACCGGGGCAAACGGCACGGAGGCCAGCGACAGAACGGCACCGCTGCAGGCGCGGATGAGCGTGGTACGGTTTTTAAACGCGGGAACCACAAGTGCCAGCAATATGGCCGGGAAGACCGCATCCAGGCCAATGGTTTCCGGATCCGGGAGCAATTTGCCGACCATGGCGCCCAGCAGGGCCCCCAGTGGCCAGATAATCGCCACCCCTAAACCGCATAACCAGTAGGCCGCCTTGCGCTGTTCGGGCGTTTTCTGCGACAGGCCAAACACCACGCTTTCGTCGTTCATGATGTGGCAGCCAAGAAGGCTCAACCCCCGTTTGCCCACCAGTTCACGCACCGTCACGCCAAACGGCACATGACGTGCGTTAACCAGCAACCCCGCCGCCGCCGCTGCCAGCGGGTTACCGCCGCTCGCCACAATACCAATAAACATAAATTCGGACGCGCCCGCGAGCACGGTAATGGAGAGCACAAACGGGACCCAGACCGGAAAACCGTAGGCCATTGCCAGGGAGCCGTATGACATCCCGACCACGCCGACCGCGAGGCAAACCAGGATGATCGCTTTGATGGTGTCGCCTTTCAGACAAGAGAGATGATGCTTCATACAATTTTAGCCATATCGAACGTTTATCCATTATAATGAACGCAACTGAACTGTTTTTCAAGATGAACGATTCGTTCGATTTATAGAACAAGAGGCCGTTTTATGACGCAGCCAATCAGCGTGATCGCCAAAAGTCTGGTGCGAGAACGCCTGCGAACCGGACTTTCACTGGCGGAAATTGCCCGTCGTGCCGGGATCGCTAAATCCACACTTTCCCAGCTGGAGTCCGGCAACGGTAACCCTAGCCTGGAAACGCTGTGGTCGCTCTGCGTGGCGCTGGATATTCCTTTTGCCCGCTTGCTTGAGCCACAACTTCCGACCACGCAGGTGATCCGCCGTGGCGAGGGGACGAAAGTGGTCGCCGGGCAGGCGAACTACGAAGCCATTTTGCTGGCGGCATGCCCCCCGGGTGCACGCCGTGATATCTACCTTCTGATGACCCAACCGGGTGCCGATCGTCTCTCTCAGCCACATTCACCTGGCTCGGTTGAACATATTATTGTGACGCAGGGACGCGCGCTGGTCGGGTTGCTCGACGCCGCGGAAGAGCTTGGGGCAGGGGACTACATTTGCTACCCCGCAGATCAGCCGCATATCTTTAAAGCTCTGGAGCCAGACACCTACGCGCTGCTGGTGGCGGAACAAAATTAACGAAGATACGGAAAATCATGTCGCTTAAAGCAATTGCTAAAGAACTGGGGCTGTCTGTTACCACCGTCAGCCGTGCGCTTAACGGGTATGATGACGTCTCCGCCGAGACGCGTGCCCGCGTGGAAGCGGAGGCCCAGCGCCGTGGCTATCGACCAAATACGTTTGCCCGCCGCCTGAAGATGGGCAAAATTGATGCCGTCGGGCTCGTTTTTCCGGTGCATCCTGTTCCGCTCAATAACAGCGTTTTTATGGACATGGTCGGCGAAATTAGCCACGAACTGGCAAGACATGAAATCGACTTACTGCTCATCGCCGATGATGATCTGGCGGACAAGCACAGCTATATGCGCATGGTCCAAAGCCGGCGCGTGGATGCGCTGATTGTGGCGCATACGCTGGATCACGATCCGCGTCTTGAGCAACTTCAGGCCGCCGGGTTCCCGTTTCTGGCGCTCGGGCGCAGCCAGCTGCCGCAGCCGTATGCGTGGTTCGATTTCGACAACTATGCCGGCACGTATCACGCCACCCGCTGGCTAATCGAGAAAGGGCATCAACGCATTGCGCTACTGGGCGAAAGCAACAATCAGGCATTTATCACCCAGCGTCGGCAGGGCTATCTGGACGCGTTACGGGAAGCCGGGCTGTCCAGCGAGTGGCTGCGCGCCATGCCTCCTTCGCGCCGCATGGGGTATGCCACCACGAAAGCGCTGCTCGCTCTTCCGCAGCCTCCCACGGCCATCATTACAGACTGCAACACCCACGGCGACGGCGCGGCAATGGCCCTGGCGCAGATGGGACGCCTTACTGGCGAAAACGCCGTCTCGCTGGTGGTCTACGACGGCTTACCCCAGGACAGCATTGTTGATATCGACGTGGCGGCAGTGATCCAGTCAACCCGTCAGGGCGTCGGGAAGCAGATTGCTGATATGGTGCGCCAGTTGATTAATGGCGACGATATCGACGCGCTTCAGGTGCTCTGGCAGCCGGAATTCTTCCCAGGCCAGACGGCTTAAATCTCGTAAAATTCCAAACCCGATCACAGATCCGAAACGTTTTGGTTTGTATCCGAAACGTTTCGGATCAACACTCAGGTCATTCCGATGACAGGAGATGCCTGATGCACGATCCCATTTTACGACTTGTAAGCGACACGGTAGACGTGGTGATTAAAACGCACCCGTTTGCAGAAATTCTCTACTGGGGGCCGCACCTTCACCACTTTTCGCCGCAGGATGTCGCTACGCTCGCACGTCCGGTGGCCAACGGCAGGCTGGATGTTGATTCTCCGGTCACGCTGATGGCTGAGCTGGGGCACGGCCTGTTTGGATCGCCCGGCATAGAGGGGCACCGACAGGGGCTGGACGGTTCCCCGGTTTTCACCACCACAGACGTACAGCAGCAGGGACAAACCCTGGCAATTACGGCAGAAGATGAACATGCGGGCCTGCGCCTGACCAGCGAAATGGCGCTGGATGCCAGCGGCGTGCTGGCGGTGCGTCATGGCTTAACCAACCTGAAATCCCAGGCGTGGCAGGTGGACCGTTTCGCCGTCACGCTGCCGGTCGCCGAGCGAGCGCGGGAGGTGCTGGCCTTCCACGGCCGCTGGATCCGTGAATTTCAGCCGCACCGCGTCATGCTTGAGCACGACAGTTTCGTGATTGAAAATCGCCGGGGTAAAACGTCCCACGAACACTTCCCGGCGCTGATTTCGGGTACGCCATCGTTCAGTGAAATGCACGGCGACGTCTGGGGTGTGCATCTGGGCTGGAGCGGCAACCACCGCCTGCGCGCGGAAGCGAAAACCGATGGTCGCCGTTATATTCAGGCCGAAGCGCTCTACCTGCCGGGTGAGGTGGCGATTGAAGAGGGCGACACGCTCTGGACGCCGCGCCTGTATGCCAGCTACTCCGCGCAGGGACTGAACGGCATGAGCCAGCAGTTCCACCGTTACCTGCGCGACAACGTCATCCGCTTTCCGGAAAACAAACCGCGTCCGGTCCACCTCAACACCTGGGAGGGGATCTACTTCAGTCACGACCCGGACTACATCATGCGTATGGCCGACGAGGCCGCAGCGCTGGGCGTGGAACGTTTTATCATTGACGACGGCTGGTTTAAAGGCCGCAACGACGATCGTGCCGCGCTGGGTGACTGGTATCTGGACGAGAAAAAATACCCTGATGGCCTGACGCCGGTGATAAACCACGTCAAACAGCTTGGCATGGAGTTTGGCATCTGGGTTGAGCCGGAGATGATTAACCCCGATTCTGATTTGTATCGCGCGCACCCAGACTGGGTTCTGGCGCTGCCAGGCTACCCCCAGGTGACCGGGCGACACCAGCTGGTGCTTAACCTGAACATTCCGGACGCGTTTGATTACCTGCTGACGCGCATGAGCTGGCTGCTGGGCGAGCATGCGGTCGACTACGTGAAATGGGACATGAATCGCGAGCTGGTGCAGCCGGGACATAACGGCAAAGCCGCGGCCGACGCTCAAACCCGTCAGTTTTATCGTCTGTTAGACGTGCTGGGCGAACGCTTCCCGCACATCGAATTCGAATCCTGCTCCTCTGGTGGTGGACGAATCGATTATGAGGTCCTGACCCGCTGCCACCGCTTCTGGGCGTCCGACAATAACGATGCGCTGGAGCGAAACACTATCCAGCGCGGTATGAGCTATTTTTTCCCACCGGAAGTGATGGGCGCGCATATCGGTCATCATAAATGTCATGCCACCTTCCGCCAGCACAGCATTGAATTCCGCGGTTTGACGGCGCTGTTTGGCCATATGGGGCTGGAGCTGGATCCACTCACCGTGGATGAGAAAGAGCGCGAGGGATATCGTCACTATGCCGCCTTGCACAAGCAGTGGCGTGAGGTGATCCATCGCGGTACCCAGTGGCGCGTGGATATGCCGGACGCCACCACGATGGCGCAGGGCATCGTGAGCGAAGATAAGACGTACGGACTGTTTATGGTCAGCCAACTCGCGATGCCGGATTACACCCTGATGATGCCGCTGCGTATGCCGGGGTTAGAAGCCAGCGCGCAGTACCGCATCACGCTGCTCGATCACCCGAATATTCAGATTACGGGTGAGGGTGGGCACACCATGCGCAGGCTGCCGGCTTGGATGGACGCGCCGCAAACGGTGAGCGGTGAGTGGCTGATGCAGGCAGGGATTGCGCTGCCGATTCTGGATCCGGAAACCGCCATTCTGATTGGCGTGGAACGCGTGTAAGGGTGACGGGCCGGAGACCCGGCCCTCCGTTGAGGATAAAAATAATGAACACAACAACCTGTACCCACAAAGACAACCCTAACTTTTGGATTTTCGGGCTGTTCTTCTTTCTCTACTTCTTCATCATGGCCACCTGCTTTCCGTTCCTGCCCATCTGGCTGTCGGACATCATCGGGCTAAACAAAACCCATACCGGGATTGTTTTCTCCTGCATCTCGCTATCAGCTATCGCCTTCCAGCCGGTACTGGGGGTGATTTCGGACAAGCTGGGGTTAAAAAAACATCTGTTGTGGATTATCTCCGTGCTGCTGTTTCTGTTTGCCCCCTTCTTCCTGTACGTTTTCGCACCGCTGCTGAAAACCAATATCTGGCTGGGTGCGCTGAGCGGCGGGCTGTACATCGGCTTTGTTTTCTCGGCGGGATCGGGGGCGATTGAGGCCTATATCGAACGCGTAAGCCGCAACAGCTTCTTTGAATACGGCAAGGCGCGCATGTTCGGCTGTCTTGGCTGGGGGCTGTGCGCCTCAACGGGGGGCATCCTGTTCGGCATCGATCCGTCGTATGTCTTCTGGATGGGGTCGGGAGCGGCACTGCTGTTGATGCTATTGCTGGTAGTCGCGAAGCCGAAGCCCAACCAGACGGCGCAGGTAATGAACGCCCTGGGCGCCAACCAGCCGCAGATTACAGCCAGAACCGTCTTTAACCTGTTTCGCCAGCGCAGAATGTGGATGTTTATCCTGTACGTGATTGGCGTGGCCTGCGTCTATGACGTCTTCGACCAGCAGTTTGCCACCTTCTTCAAAACCTTCTTCGCGACGCCGCAGGAGGGAACCCGCGCTTTTGGTTTTGCGACGACGGCCGGGGAAATTTGTAACGCCATCATCATGTTCTGCTCGCCGTGGATCATTAACCGCATCGGCGCGAAAAACACGCTGCTGATCGCCGGGGTGATAATGGCGACGCGCATTATCGGCTCGTCATTTGCCACCACTGCTTTAGAAGTGATTGCCCTGAAGATGCTGCATGCGCTGGAAGTGCCGTTCCTGCTGGTGGGGGCGTTCAAATACATTACCGGGGTGTTTGACACCCGTCTGTCGGCCACTATCTACCTGATTGGCTTCCAGTTTGCCAAGCAGTCGGCGGCGATTTTCCTTTCTGCCTTTGCCGGTAATATGTACGACCGAATCGGCTTCCAGGAGACGTACCTGATGCTGGGCTGTTTCGTTCTGGCGATTACGGTGGTGTCAGCCTTTACGCTGAGCAGCAAGCGTGACATTGCGGCAGGCAATAAGGCGGTAGAAGTCCATTAACGTCCTGATCCCATTCACCCTTTTAGCTTTGGTCAGAAAATGAATAACCTTATAAAAACTACGGCATTGATAATCATTTTCAATATCATTTAATTAACTATAATGAACCAACTGCTTACGCGGCATTAACAGCTGTGCCGCCCGACAATAATGGAGAGGATTATGAGTTATACACTGCCATCCCTGCCGTATGCCTACGACGCACTGGAACCGCATTTCGACAAGCAGACGATGGAAATCCATCACACTAAACACCACCAGACTTATGTGAACAACGCGAATGCTGCGCTGGAAAGCCTGCCAGAGTTCGCTAACCTGCCTGTTGAAGAGCTGATCACCAAGCTGGACCAGCTGCCAGCAGACAAGAAAACCGTTCTGCGCAACAACGCTGGCGGTCACGCGAACCACAGCCTGTTCTGGAAAGGCCTGAAAACCGGTACCACTCTGCAGGGCGACCTGAAAGCGGCTATCGAGCGCGATTTTGGTTCCGTTGACAACTTCAAAGCGGAATTCGAAAAAGCTGCTGCCACCCGTTTCGGCTCTGGCTGGGCGTGGCTGGTACTGAAAGGTGACAAACTGGCCGTGGTTTCTACCGCTAACCAGGACTCCCCGCTGATGGGTGAAGCGATCTCTGGCGCATCCGGTTTCCCAATCCTGGGCCTGGACGTGTGGGAACACGCTTACTACCTGAAATTCCAGAACCGTCGCCCGGACTACATCAAAGCGTTCTGGGACGTGGTGAACTGGGACGAAGCAGCAGCGCGTTTCGCCGCGAAAAAATAAGGTTGCATTGACGCCTGTGAGAAGCGAGTCTGATGACTCGCTTTTTTTGTATCTGCAGAAAGGAGCAGCGATGCATTATCCGGTGAATGTATTTACAGGCAAGGTAAGGGAGTACGACGGCAGCCGCCCGAGTGCCATCGCCAAAATTCAGGTCGACGGCGAGCTGATGTTAACCGACCTCGGACTTGCGGGTGACGAGCAGGCCGAAAAGAAAATCCACGGCGGACCCGACCGCGCGCTGTGCCACTACCCGCGCGAACACTATCAGCACTGGAGAACCGAGTTCCCCGAGCAGGCGGACCTCTTTGTCGCCCCCGCATTTGGCGAGAACCTCTCCACCGAAGGGTTGACCGAAAAGAACGTGTTTATTGGCGATATCTACCGCTGGGGCGATGCCCTGATTCAGGTGACGCAGCCACGCTCGCCGTGCTTCAAGCTCAACTTCCATTTCGGCATTCATGACATGTCGGCTCAACTGCAAAACACGGGTAAAACCGGCTGGCTGTACCGCGTGGTGCTGGCAGGGCAGGTATCAGCAGATGCGCCGCTGGAACTGGCATCACGTCTGAGTGAGGTGTCTGTTTATGACGCCTGCGCCATTGCCTGGCATATGCCGTTTGATGACGAGCAATATCATCGCCTGCTGTCGGCGGCGGGATTATCGACCAGCTGGACAAGAACGATGCAGAAGCGGCGTTTACACGGCAAGATCGAAGATAATTCGCGGAGATTGTGGGGGAAATAGTGCCCGTGGAAAGTAGGCCGGGTAAGGCGAAGCCGCCACCCGGCACATACGTCTACGAACGCTTATACAACGGCAGCCACAGCGTTAACCGCAATCCCCCCAGCGGGCTGTCGTCGGCTTTCACCCAGCCACGGTGTTGCTGCATGGCGGTTTCCACAATCGCGAGGCCTAATCCCGTACCGCCGGATTCACGGTCGCGCGCCTCGTCGGTGCGGTAGAACGGACGGAAAATCTGTTCGCGGTCTTCCGGGCTGACGCCAGGACCGTCGTCATCCACAATAACGGTAATCCCGTCTTTATCCACCGAGAAGGCGACCTCAATCTTCGTGTGCGAGTAGCGCAGGGCGTTACGCACGATATTCTCCAGCGCGCTTTCCAGCGTGTTGGGGTTTCCGTACAGCGGCCATGGCCCCGGCGGGAAGTTGACGGTGAAGGATTTGCCCATCTGTTCCGCTTCAAACGCCGCGTTATCCAGCACTTCATGCCACAGGTGATTGGCTTTCACCGTTTCGCTCACCAGCGCGTTTTTCTGCTGATTGCGCGACATGACCAGCAGGTCGTTGATCATACTGTCCAGACGCTGGGCTTCCGTCTCGATGCGCTCCAGCTCTTTACTCTCACCGCTGCGGCGACGCAGCAGCGCGGTGCCAAGCTGCAGGCGCGTAAGCGGGGTTCGCAGTTCGTGCGAGATATCTGACAACAGACGTTGCTGGGCCGTCATCATGCGATCGAGGGCGCTGACCATCTGGTTAAAACTGGTTCCGGCGGCAAGAAACTCCTGCGGTCCGGCTTCCAGTTCGGGGTGTTGTCGCAGGTTACCCTGCGCCACTTCATCGGCGGCATTTTTCAGTTTACGGGCCGGTTTTGCCAGGCTCCACGCCAGCCATAACAACAGCGGCGAGCTGACGAGCATCGTCACAATCAGCAGCAGGAGAGGACGGTCAAACAGCAGGTTGATAAAATCGGACTGGGAGTTGCTCGCCGGACGGATCAGGTAGAGCTGATAATTGTCCTCTCCGTCTCTCACGGAGAAAGGCCCCACCATCTCTACGCGGCCATATTTCTTCTTCTGGGGGTGATCGGCGTTATCCGCCTGACCAATGAAGTTGCGGATGATCTGCATTTCGTTGCGATCGGCCCCAATCACGCGGCCTTCGCTGGTGACCAGCAAAAGGCGTTGTCCGGGCGGAGCCCACTTATCGATAGCGCGAAACAGCCTGCGCCACCACATCAAATCGTTTGGCGGATCGTTTGCCAGCTCGGCTTCCACGTGCTGCTCGATCATCACGCCCTGACGTTGCTCGCTGTCGAGAAGCTCCGTCATCTGGCGTGAGTCGAGTTTTGGCAACATCAGTACGAGCATTAAAACCAGTGCCAGCGTCAGCCAGAAGATGGCGAAGATGCGGGCGGTTAAGCTTCCAATCATGAAGCGGAAACCATCAGATAACCGCGACCACGCAGGGTTTTAAACCACGGGTGACCGTCTTTACGCTCCGGCAGCTTACGGCGCAGGTTAGAGATGTGCATATCAATGGCGCGGTCAAACGGGGTGAGGCGTTTGCCCAGCACTTCCTGACTCAAATGTTCACGCGATACCACCTGGCCGAGGTGCTGCGCCAGCAGATACAGCAGGGTGAACTCCGTACCGGTCAATTCCAGCGTCTGGCCATCGAAGCTCGCTTCCTGACGGCCCGGGTTCAGGCTCAGGGAGTCCACTTCCAGGGTCGGTGAGCTGTTCTCGGTATTTTGCTGCTGCTCGCTCCAGTGGGAACGACGCAGGATAGCGCGAATACGGGCAACCAGTTCACGGTCGTTAAACGGCTTGGGTAAATAGTCATCCGCGCCCAGCTCCAGGCCGAGTACGCGGTCAAGTTCGCTGCCGCGCGCGGTCAGCATGATAACGGGGGTCTGGTGTGTCTGGCGAAGTTCTTTCAACGTATCGATACCGTTTTTCTTCGGCATCATGACGTCGAGCAAAAGTAAATCGATGCTGTCGTCAAGGAGACTCAGCGCCTGCTCGCCATCATGGGCAACCAGGACGTTGAAACCTTCCATGTCGAGCAACTCCTTTAAAAGGGATGTGAGCTCTCGGTCATCATCAACTAACAGGATTTTATTCATTGTTTAAATACCTCCGAGGCAGAAATTACGACATCAAGGCTGTCTAATCCATGACTTTACGTTGTTTTACACCCCCTGACGCATGTTTGCAGCCTGAATCGTAGACTGTCTCTCGTTGAATCGCGACACGAAAGATTTTGGGAGCAAGTGATGCGCAAAGTTACCGCTGCCGTCATGGCCTCAACGCTGGCGTTCAGTGCGTTTAGCCAGGCTGCTGTAGCTATCATCAGCGATAACGGTTCCTCACAAGAGGACACAACGCAGCACAGTAGCCAGAGCCATATGTTTGACGGCATAAGTTTAACCGAACATCAGCGTCAACAGATGCGAGATCTGATGCAGAGGGCACGACACGACCAGCCCCCTGTTAATGTTAGCGAAATGGAGACAATGCATCGCCTTGTCACCGCAGAAAATTTTGACGAAAGCGCTGTACGCGCTCAGGCCGAAAAAATGGCACAGGAACAGGTTGCTCGCCAGGTTGAAATGGCGAAGGTCCGCAACCAGATGTTCCATCTGCTAACGCCCGAGCAGCAAGCGGTTTTGAACACCAGACATCAGCAGCGAATGGACCAGCTGCGTAAGGTTGCACGGATGCAGCGAAGCTCAGAAACGACGTTTTTCAGTAGCAATAGCAGTACCCGAAGTAACCAGTAAACCCTGTTTTCCTTGCCATAGACACCATCCCTGTCTTCCCCCACATGATGTGGGGGTTTTTTTTGCCCCGCATTCTAATTTGTTAACCGTTTATTCATCCTTAGACCCCTCCTGCTTCCGTTATACTAGCGGCATGACATGACAGGAGCGTTTATGAATCAATCCTATGGAAAACTGGTCAGCCGGGCCGCCATCGCGGCGACCGTCATGGCATCCAGCCTGTTACTGATTAAAATCTTTGCCTGGTGGTATACCGGCTCGGTCAGTATTCTGGCGGCGCTGGTAGACTCGCTGATGGACATTGCCGCCTCGTTGACCAACCTGCTGGTGGTGCGCTACTCGCTGCAGCCGGCGGATGAAGAGCACACCTTTGGGCACGGTAAAGCGGAGTCGCTGGCTGCGCTGGCGCAAAGTATGTTCATTTCCGGGTCTGCGCTGTTCCTCTTTTTAACCGGTATTCAGCACCTCGTCTCGCCGACGCCGATGAACGATCCCGGCGTAGGGGTGGTGGTGACGGTCGTTGCACTTATATGCACACTTGTTCTGGTAACGTTCCAGCGCTGGGTGGTTCGCAAAACGCAAAGCCAGGCTGTACGGGCAGATATGCTTCATTATCAATCTGATGTTATGATGAATGGGGCTATTCTTATTGCGCTCGGTCTGGCCTGGTATGGCTGGCATCGGGCCGATGCGTTGTTTGCGTTAGGAATTGGCATCTATATTTTATATAGCGCCTTGCGGATGGGGTATGAAGCGGTGCAATCACTGCTTGACCGCGCCCTCCCGGACTCAGAACGCAATGAAATTTTTTCTATCGTGACCTCCTGGCCTGGTGTCAGCGGTGCACACGATCTGCGAACGCGGCAGTCAGGGCCGACCCGCTTTATTCAGATTCATATAGAAATGGAAGACAACCTGCCACTGGTTCAGGCTCACGTAATTGCTGAGCAGGTCGAGCAGGCAATATTGCAGCGTTTTCCTGGTTCAGACGTCATCATTCACCAGGATCCCTGCTCGGTTGTACCCGGACATGTGGGGCTTTCGTAATTCGTTGTAAAAAAGTGAGCCAGGCCGGCATTTTGTGTATAAATTACCGCCATTTGGTCTGACCTGAATCAATTCAGCTGGAAGGGATTGATATACTATTTGCAGTATTCGTTGGTCGATAAGTTTCTTCCGGCAACAGATTTCAATTTTGCATTCCTAAGTTCAGAGGTAGTCATGATTAAGAAAATCGGTGTGTTGACAAGCGGCGGTGATGCGCCGGGCATGAACGCGGCAATTCGTGGGGTTGTCCGTTCAGCGCTGACGGAAGGTCTGGAAGTTTTTGGTATCTATGATGGTTACCTGGGTCTGTATGAAGACCGTATGGTACAGCTCGACCGTTACAGTGTGTCTGACATGATCAACCGTGGCGGTACCTTCCTTGGGTCTGCGCGCTTCCCGGAATTCCGTGACGAACACGTGCGTGAAGTGGCTATCGAGAACATGAAGAAACGTGGCCTGGACGCCCTGGTGGTTATCGGTGGTGACGGCTCGTACATGGGTGCAAAACGTCTGACAGAAATGGGCTTCCCATGCATCGGTCTGCCAGGCACCATCGACAACGATATCAAAGGCACTGACTACACCATCGGTTACTTCACCGCGCTGGGTACCGTTGTGGAAGCGATTGACCGTCTGCGTGACACCTCTTCTTCTCACCAGCGTATCTCTATCGTTGAAGTGATGGGGCGTTACTGTGGTGACCTGACCCTGGCCGCGGCGATTGCGGGGGGTTGTGAATTCGTGGTGGTTCCGGAAGTGGAATTCAGCCGTGAAGATCTGGTGGCTGAAATTAAAGCGGGCATCGCGAAAGGGAAAAAACACGCGATCGTGGCCATCACCGAGCATATCTGTGACGTTGACGAGCTGGCGAAGTACATCGAAACCGAAACCAAACGTGAAACGCGCGCAACCGTACTGGGTCACATCCAGCGCGGTGGTTCCCCGGGTCCTTATGACCGTATTCTGGCGTCACGTATGGGCGCGTATGCTATCGAACTGCTGCTGCAGGGTCACGGCGGCCGCTGCGTCGGTATTCAGAACGAAAAACTGGTTCACCACGACATCATCGACGCCATTGAAAACATGAAGCGTCCGTTCAAAGGTGACTGGCTGGACTGCGCGAAAAAACTGTACTGATCGGCGTTTGTATTGTGCCGGGTGGCGGCTTCGCCTTACCCGGCCTACAAAAGCACGGTTCGTAGGCCCGGTAAGCGAAGCGCCACCGGGCTTTTTTTGTCCGCAGAGTTTGTCTTTTTATTCCTCAAAGTTATAGCCAATCTTTTTTTATTCTTTAATCCTCGATTCCGTTTCTGGCACGCTGCAATCATCAAAACACTACACAAGAGAGCTGGGCGATGAATAAATGGGGCGTGGGTTTAACATTATTGCTGGCATCGACCAGCGTTCTGGCTAAGGACATCCAGTTACTGAACGTGTCATACGACCCGACGCGTGAGCTGTACGAGCAATACAACAAAGCGTTTGCGGCGCACTGGAAGCAGGAAACCGGCGACAACGTGGTGGTTCGCCAGTCTCACGGTGGGTCCGGTAAACAGGCGACCTCCGTCATCAACGGTATTGAAGCCGACGTGGTGACCCTCGCGCTGGCCTACGATGTCGACGCTATTGCCGAGCGTGGCCGCATCGACAAAAACTGGATCAAACGCCTGCCGGATAACTCCGCACCATACACGTCGACCATTGTTTTCCTCGTGCGTAAAGGCAACCCAAAACAGATCCACGACTGGAACGACCTGATCAAACCTGGCGTGTCAGTGATCACCCCGAACCCGAAAAGCTCTGGCGGCGCGCGCTGGAACTACCTGGGCGCGTGGGGCTACGCACTGCATCACAACAATGGCGACCAGGCCAAAGCGCAGGAGTTCGTGAAAGCGCTGTATAAAAACGTTGAGGTGCTGGACTCCGGCGCGCGTGGCGCCACCAACACCTTCGTCGAGCGTGGAATTGGCGACGTGCTGATTGCATGGGAAAACGAAGCCCTGCTGGCCACCCACGAACTGGGTAAAGATAAATTCGAGATTGTGACCCCAAGCGAGTCGATTCTGGCTGAGCCGACCGTCTCTGTGGTCGATAAGGTGGTTGAGAAAAAAGATACCAAAGCGGTGGCAGAAGCTTACCTGAAGTATCTCTACTCACCAGAAGGGCAGGAAATTGCGGCGAAAAACTTCTATCGCCCACGCGATCCGGCGGTGGCGAAGAAATACGAAACCGTCTTCCCTAAACTGAAACTCTTCACCATTGATGACGTGTTCGGTGGCTGGACGAAAGCGCAGAAAGAGCACTTCTCTAACGGCGGCACCTTCGACCAAATCAGCCAGCGCTAAAAATCAATCAATGACACGGTAACCCGGCGTGAGAAATCCGCCGGGTTTTTTATTTGGTCATCATTTTGCGTTACTCTTTTGCCTCTATCGAAAACAGGGAACGCGTTGTGAAAAAAATTATCTTACTGATCCTGATTGTTATCGCCCTTGTCGCGGGTGGTGTGTACTGGATGAAAGCGGGTAATCCGAATGCGTTGCGACATATCGTTCTCGACCAGTGTGTGCCGAATCAGCTCCAGCACCGTAATCCGGCGCCGTGTGCGCAGGTGAAAACAGATGCAGGCTACGTGGTGTTTAAAGACCGCAACGGACCGCTGCAGTATCTGCTGATGCCAACCTACCGCATCACCGGCACCGAAAGTCCGCTGTTGACCGAACCTCATACGCCGAACTTTTTCTGGCTGGCCTGGCAGTCGCGAAGCTTTATGACCCTGAAGCGCGGCTCCGAGGTGCCTGACAGCGCCATTTCGCTGACGATTAACGCCCCGACGGGTCGTACGCAGAATCATTTTCATATTCATATCTCCTGCCTGCGCCCGGACGTGCGCGAAAAGCTCAATGCGGCTCAGGGAGAAATCACCACCCAGTGGCTCCCGTTCCCGGGTGGGCTGGAAGGGCATGAATATCTTGCGCGTCGGGTGACGGAGAATGAGCTGGTCCAGCGCAGCCCGTTTATGATGCTGGCTGAAGAGTTGCCCGAAGCGCGTGACCATATGGGGCGCTTCGCGCTGGCGATGGCGCAGCAGTCGGATGGTTCGTTTGTTTTGCTGGCGACGGAGCGCAATCTGCTGATGCTGAACCGCGCATCGGCAGAGGAATTGCAGGATCATCAATGCGATATCCTGAAGTAACCCCACCATAAATAGCGTTTACTCAACCTGCCTGTCGCCGTAGACTTGCTGAAAAATTCTACAGGAGACAGGTATGTCGCTCTGGTCAACGTATCCTCTGCTGCTGCCCTCGCTGATCGTTGGCGTCACCATCGTGCTATGGGCGACGTCGCTCTTGCCGGAGTTTATCACTGCCCTGCTGTTCTTCACCGCGGCGATGACGGCGAAAATTGCTCCGCCTGAGGTCATCTTCGGCGGTTTTGCCTCGTCGGCTTTCTGGCTGGTGTTCAGCGGTTTTGTGCTCGGCGTGGCGATCCGCAAAACCGGGCTGGCGGACAGGGCCGCCCGGGCGCTGTCCGCAAAGCTCACCGACTCCTGGGTATTGATGGTGGCGAGCGTGGTGCTGCTGAGCTACGCGCTGGCGTTTGTTATGCCGTCGAATATGGGGCGTATTGCGCTGCTGATGCCGATTGTCGCCGCGATGGCAAAGCGCGCCGGTATTGCTGACGGCTCCCGCGCCTGGTTTGGTCTGGCGCTGGCGGTGGGGTTCGGGACGTTTCAGCTTTCGGCGACGATCCTGCCTGCAAACGTCCCTAACCTGGTGATGAGCGGCGCGGCGGAAGGCTCGTACGGCATCCACCTGAACTATGTCCCGTATCTGCTGCTGCATACGCCGGTGCTGGGTATTCTCAAAGGCCTGATCCTGATTGGCCTTATCTGCTGGCTTTTTCCCGGTCATCCAAAACCCCCGAAGGAACAGACGTCATCTGAACCTATGGGCCGGGATGAAAAACGTCTTGCCTGGCTGCTGGCGATAGTGCTGGGGATGTGGGTGACGGAGAGCTGGCACGGTGTGGGGCCCGCGTGGACGGGGCTGGCGGCGTCGGTCATCGTTATGCTGCCGCGCGTGGGCTTTATCACCGGCGAGGAGTTTTCTGCCGGTGTGAATATGCGTACCTGTATCTATGTTGCCGGTATTCTGGGGCTGGCGATTGTCGTCACGCAAACCGGGATTGGAACGGCGGTGGGCGAGGCGTTGCTCCGCATTATGCCGCTGGATGCAGAGAGACCGTTCACCAGCTTCCTGGCGCTGACCGGTATTACCACCGCGCTCAACTTTATTATGACCGCCAACGGCGTTCCGGCGCTTTATACCACCCTGGCGCAGAGTTTTTCGGATGCGACAGGTTTCCCTTTGCTGTCAGTGATCATGATTCAGGTACTGGGTTATTCCACGCCGCTGCTGCCGTATCAGGCGTCGCCGATTGTGGTGGCGATGGGGTTAGGGAAGGTGCCTGCAAAGGCGGGGATGGTGCTCTGTCTGGCGCTGGCAATTGTCACGTATCTGGTGCTGCTGCCGCTGGATTATTTGTGGTTTAGCGTTTTAGGTCGTTTGTAGCGATTTTGTAGGGCGGGTAAGCGCAAGCGCCACCCGCCACAACAGCATTACGCCTGTTTAGCCGCTTCTGCCGCTTTAACGATCACCGCGAAAGCGTCAGCTTTCAGGGATGCACCGCCAACCAGCGCGCCATCGATGTCTGGCTGGGTGAACAGCTCAGCAGCGTTGGATGCGTTAACGGAACCGCCGTACTGGATAATCACTTGCTCAGCCACTTTCGCGTCCGCTTTAGCAATGTGGTCACGGATGAATTTGTGAACCGCCTGAGCCTGTGCAGGGGTAGCTGATTTACCGGTACCGATCGCCCAGACTGGCTCGTATGCGATAACCGCACCTTCGAACGCTGCCGCGCCCTGGGTTTTCAGCACCGCGTCGATCTGACGTGCGCAAACCTCTTCGGTTTTGCCTGCTTCGTTTTCTGCTTCGGTTTCACCGATGCACAGAACCGGAATCAGACCCTGCTCTTTCAGCACAGCAAATTTCTTCGCGATGAACTCGTCAGATTCTTTGTGGTAGGTGCGACGCTCAGAGTGGCCGATGATGATGTATTTCGCGCCGATATCTTTCAGCATTTCAGCGGACGTTTCACCGGTGAACGCGCCAGACAGGTTAACGTCAACGTTCTGCGCGCCCAGCACGATGTGGCTGCCGTCAGCGGCATGTTTAGCCAGATCCAGGTAAATATCCGGCGGAGCGATAGCAACCGCGCAGCCCGTCACGCCAGCCAGCTCTTTACGCAGGTTCGCAACCAGCTCGTTTACCATGTGGCGGCTGCCGTTCAGTTTCCAGTTACCCATCACTAAAGGATGTCGCATTTCAATTCTCCACGCTAAATAAGCGAATTAAGGAATATGGCCACCCTGACGGGCAGCATGGTCTGTGAATCAGTATAGAGATTTTCCCTCGAAAGGCTTTGCTTTTTGTCATTAATTCGCCCCGCCGAGGGTGTCAGATAGTGCCAGCTTAATCGGTTCAACTGCGAAGGTCAGTCCTTTTTCGCCGTTGTCCGCCACAACATAGCGAATCGCGCCTTCGGTATCGGCGTAGTAACGCTTGTTTTTACCGGCAGTGAGGAGTTTTTGCAGCTTTTGTTGGCTTTGTTTTTTCGTCAGCGCGGGGGTAAAAGCCTGCAACACAGCGCTCATATACTCCAGCGCCTTTGCCTTAGCGGCTTTCTGCTCCGGCCCCTGTATCGGCAGCCAGGTGATTTGCATGCTTTTGATTTTTAACGTACCGCGCTCCAGCGCCGTGGAGGCATACAAATTCTCGTTAATCTTGCTGGCTGCACGGGTCAGGGTAGGGGTATCGCGGGAACCATCAATGGCGCGAAATTCATCCAGTGGCAGCGTTGGGTTGGCCTGATTGAAGGTTTCACGAAACTGGCTGATGGACTGATCGAACGACGGCGCACCCGCCAGCAGATACGGTGCGGTGGTCGGGGCCGTCGTTTCAGCGGCGTGCAGGGGAAAACCCGCGCTGAGCAGTGCTAAACACAGGAAGAGAGAACGTGCCGAACTTTTCATCAACATTGCCCCTGGCCGTAAGTGCTCATGATTAAAACGATATCTGGTCGGCTTGTCAAAAGGTCACAACTCCAGGGTAAAATGCGCGCAATACGATAATAAGGAACCTTACATGACCATACAGCAGTGGCTGTTTTCATTCAAAGGGCGTATTGGACGCCGCGATTTCTGGATCTGGATGGTGACGTGGGTTGTCGCCATGCTGCTTCTGTTTTTTGTTGCTTATAACGCCTGGCTAAGCACGCAAACGGCGGCCTTTGCGCTGGTCTGCCTGCTATGGCCAACGGCCGCCGTGGTGGTGAAACGTCTGCACGATCGTGGTCGTTCCGGCGCGTGGGCATTTCTGATTATTCTGGCGTGGATGCTGGTGGCGGGAAACTGGGCGATGCTGCCGTCCATCCTGCCGTGGGTGGTGGGCAGGCTGCTGCCGTCGGTCATCTTCGTGATGATGGTTATCGATCTGGGCGCGTTTATCGGCACCCAGAGCGAAAACAAATACGGTAAAGATACCGTTGAGGTGAAGTATCGCTGATCACCAGTAGTGTTCAGCAGTCATATGACCCGGCCGGCGGCGAAGGTGTTTCGTCATCTGCCGGGTATCTTTCAGAAGCTGCTGCGTGTCGCGAACCATCTGCGGGTTGCCGCACAGCATCACGTGGCTGGTTTCGGCGCTCATTGGCAAACCCACTGCCTCTTCCAGGGCACCACTTTCAATTAACGCTGGTACGCGGCCAGTCAGCGTTCCTGCTACGGTTTCGCGGCTGACCACCGTCTGAATCTTTAACTTTCCGCCATACTGCTGTTCCAGCGCCTGCATCTGCGGCAAATAGCTCAAGTCTGCAGCGTAGCGCGCAGCGTGAACCAGCACGATGTTTTTAAAGCGTTCCAGGTCTTTGCCGTACTGCAGAATAGAGAGGTAGGGGCCAATGGCCGTACCGGTGGCCAGCATCCAGAGGGTGTCACAGTCAGGGATCTCCTCGAGCACAAAGAAGCCGGCGGCTTCACTCACAATTTGCACCTCGTCTCCGGGCTTAAGGGCGGCAAGGCGCGGGCTCAGTTTGCCGTCCGGAACGGTGACCAGATAAAACTCGAGGTCCGGGTTATCAGGGGCGTTAACGTATGAGTAGGCGCGCTGTACGCGCTCGCCGTCGACATCCAGCCCCAGCTTCGCAAATTGCCCGGCTTTAAACGGGTGGACGGGAGCATGCAGGGTGAGACTAAATAGCGCATCGGTCCAGAACTGTATTTTTGTGACTTTACCTGTTACCCAGTCCGCCATGATCTTCTCCTGTGCTGTTTCTCTGTTCTATCTTCCGTACTTACCGGGGAGATTTCCAGCCCCTTTGGGCCGAAAAGCTCTATCGATCAAACGGTTTTACAGAATGTGCGTCTGCACGTCCGGGTCTTTGCGGTCGAGATAGTGGATTGACTGAATGCGACGAATGGTGCGCGATTTACCGCGGATCAGCAGCGTTTCAGTGGTCGCCATATTGCCTTTGCGGGTAATGCCGTCCAGCAGGTCGCCTTTAGTAATACCGGTTGCCGAGAAGACAACATTATCGCTACGAGCCATCTCGTTCAGCGCGAGCACTTTATTGGCCTCGATACCCATCGCTTCGCAGCGTGCCAGCTCATTTTCCCCGATACGGCGGTTTTCTTCGCTGTCGCCTTTCACCTCATGACGTGGCAGCAGACGGGCCTGCATATCGCCATCCAGCGCGCGGATCACAGCCGCTGATACCACGCCTTCCGGCGCGCCACCGATGCCGTACAACACATCCACTTCGCTGTCTGGCATGCAAGTCAAAATGGAGGCGGCAACGTCGCCATCCGGAATGGCAAACACCCGCACGCCGAGCTTTTGCATCTGCGCGATGGTGGCGTCGTGGCGCGGTTTGGCCAGAATAGTCACGGTAAGTTCGCTAAGGGGTTTGGCCAGCGCTTTGGCGATGTTGCGCAGGTTCTCTTCCAGCGGCAGGCTGAGGTCGATAGCGCCCTTCGCGCCAGGACCGACAATCAGCTTCTCCATATACATATCCGGCGCGTTGAGGAAGCAGCCTTTATCGCCTACAGCCAGCACCGCCAGGGCATTGGCCTGACCCATCGCCGTCATGCGGGTGCCTTCGATCGGGTCGACGGCGATATCCACGGCATCGCCGTTGCCGGTACCCACTTTTTCACCGATATAGAGCATCGGCGCTTCGTCGATCTCGCCTTCGCCGATCACGATAGTGCCGTCGATATTGACCTGGTTAAGCACAATGCGCATGGCATGGACGGCCGCGCCGTCTGCGGTATTTTTGTCACCACGACCCAGCCATTTATAGCCTGCAAGGGCGGCGGCTTCGGTGACGCGGGAAAACTCGATAGCAAGTTCACGTTTCATGAGGTACTCGTGCAATCAAAAGGAATTGCACGAAGTTTATCACAGAGTGGGGAGACGAGTTCCCTCTCCCCGATGGGGAGAGGGTTAGGGAGAGGGGGATTACTCGTCGTGCTCTTCCCACGCCAGGGCGCGTTTCACCGCTTTTTTCCAGCCGCTGTAGCGGAAGTTACGTTCGGTAGTTTCGATGCCAGGACGGAATTCGCGTTCGATAACCGCTTTCTCCTGCAGCTCGTCCAGGTTCTGCCAGAAGCCGACGGCCAGACCGGCAAGGTACGCCGCACCCAGCGCAGTGACTTCACGCACTTCAGGACGCTCCACGCGGGTGCCCAGAATGTCGGACTGGAACTGCATCAGGAAGTTGTTCGCCACCGCGCCGCCGTCCACGCGCAGGGCGTGCAGACGAATGCCGGAGTCCGCCTGCATCGCTTCCAGCACGTCACGCGTCTGGTAGGCGATGGATTCCAGGGTGGCGCGAATAATGTGGTTAGAATTCACACCACGCGTCAGGCCGAAAATCGCGCCGCGCGCATACGGGTCCCAGTACGGTGCGCCCAGACCGGTGAATGCAGGCACCACGTACACGCCGTTGGTGTCTTTCACTTTGGTTGCGAAGTACTCGGAGTCGAATGCATCGCTGATCAGCTTCATCTCGTCACGCAGCCACTGGATAGACGCACCGGCCATGAACACCGCACCTTCCAGGGCATAGTTCACTTCGCCGCGAGGGCCGCAGGCGATGGTGGTCAGCAGGCCGTTTTCTGATTTCACCGCTTTCTCGCCGGTGTTCATCAGCATAAAGCAGCCGGTGCCGTAGGTGTTCTTCGCCATCCCTTCCTTAACGCACAGCTGGCCGAACAGCGCCGCCTGCTGGTCACCGGCGATACCGGCGATAGGAATACGCGTACCGCCTTTACCGCCGATGTTGGTCTGGCCGTACACTTCAGAAGATTTACGCACTTCAGGCAGCATCGCGCGTGGGATATCCAGCGCGTCCAGCATCTTGTCATCCCACTCCAGGGTGTTGATGTTGAACAGCATGGTACGCGAGGCGTTGGTGTAGTCGGTGACATGAACGCGTCCCTGGGTCATCTTCCAGATAAGCCAGGTATCGACGGTGCCGAACAGCAGCTCACCGCGTTTGGCACGCTCGCGTGACCCTTCCACGTGGTCGAGGATCCACTTCACTTTGGTGCCGGAGAAATACGGGTCAACCACCAGACCCGTGGCGCTGCGGACGTACTCTTCCATGCCATCACGCTTCAGCTGCTCGCAGATCTCAGAAGTACGACGGCACTGCCAGACGATGGCGTTGTAAATCGGCTTTCCGGTTTCACGTTCCCAGACAATCGTTGTTTCACGCTGGTTGGTGATACCAATTGCGGCGATCTCGTCGGAACTGATATCGGCTTTCGCCAGCACTTCGACCAGCGTGGAGCTTTGTGATGCCCAAATCTCCATCGGGTCGTGTTCTACCCAGCCTGGACGAGGATAAATTTGTTCAAATTCGCGCTGTGACACGCTGACGATGTTCGCGTCATGATCCATTACGACAGCGCGGGAGCTGGTAGTGCCCTGGTCGAGCGCAACGATATATTTTTTTTCGGTCATGGTATGTGTCCCGTAGTCAGATTACAGCGAAGCTTTTTGTTGTGCGGTAGAAGTCGTCTCCTTCTCCTCTTCCACACAGGTGTCGCACGGTAAGTGGCGACCAATTAATTTGCGGTAGCTAAATGCGCCCAGCGCAGCCCCGACAACCGGCGCGAACAGCGGTACCAGGAAGTAAGGAATGTCTTTGCCACCGGTAAAGGCGACGTCGCCCCAGCCTGCGATAAAGGCGAACGCTTTCGGTCCAATATCACGCGCCGGGTTCATCGCGAATCCGGTCAGTGGGCCCATGGATGCGCCAATTACCGCAATCAGCAGGCCAATCAGCAGAGGAGCCAGCGGGCCGCGCGGAATGCCGTTTCCGTCGTCGGTCAGCGCCAGGATTACGCCCATCAGAATAGCGGTAATCACCATTTCAACTGCGAATGCCTGCACAAAATTGATATGCGGGTTTGGATAGGTTGAGAAGATACCTGCCAGATCCAGACTTTCGACGCTGCCGCGCACCATATGATGCGTCTGTTCGAAGTCGATGAAAAGATTGTAATAAAGCCCGTAAACTAACGCCGCTGCGCAAAACGCGCCGGCAAACTGAGAAAGAATGAAAGGAACAACTTTGCGTCCGTCGAAGCACGCGAACAGCCACAGTGCGATAGTCACCGCCGGGTTAAGATGTGCACCAGAAACCCCTGCAGTCAGGTAGATGGCCATCGCCACGCCCAGACCCCAGATGATACTGATTTCCCACTGACCAAAACTGGCACCCGCCACTTTCAGTGCAGCGACACAACCCACTCCGAAGAATATCAACAACCCGGTACCAAGGAACTCGGCAATGCACTGGCCTTTTAAGGTTGATGTCTGACTCATAATCGGAATCCTGAAGAAATTGATGTTTATTGTTAGCATGGCCGCCCGTGACAGCCACGATGTCCTGTAGACATAGTGTTAATTTATCGTTAACGAGCAAAAACGAGAAATATCGAAATCAAAATGTGTGGTCTGTGTCAATAAAATGAGCGTTTTCGCGCCATAAAGCACATTTTTACAACAGCGCCGGAATGTGAGCTGAATCATTTCATTAACGAATGAGTTAACAATTTAGGGGTATATGACGCGAACGCACCAGGACCAGACCTAAAAGTGTTGCAAACCGCGATCTGCGCGGCGTGTCGCTGGACACAGAGCGCCGCGCTCCATACAATCGATGGAATATGTCGTGCGCGTTTATGTTAAAGCGTCGCCTTGCAATTCAGGAGAGGTAGCATCATGTCTTTAGAAGTGTTTGAGAAACTGGAATCGAAAGTACAGCAGGCGATTGACACCATCACGCTGCTGCAGATGGAAATTGAAGAGCTGAAAGAGAAGAACAACAGCCTGGCGCAGGAAGTTCAGAATGCGCAGCACAGCCGCGAAGAACTGGAGCGCGAAAACAACCAACTGCGCGAGCAGCAGAACGGCTGGCAGGATCGCCTGCAGGCGCTGCTGGGACGTATGGAAGAAGTCTGATTCCCATAGGGATGAACAAAGTAGGCCGAGTCAGGCGCAGCCGCCACCCGGCTTTTTTATGGTTTTCGCTAACTGACATCAAACCATAAAAAAGGCCGCCAATGGCGGCCTTAACGCTACTTGTCCTGCGCTGTCATAGCATAAGCAACAAACCCACCAGGTTCATCACTCTTTACCACGAGTACGCTGGCGACAATGAACGCGATACATAAATAGCGTTTCATTATGCGGTCCCTGCAGCTAACCGCTCCACCGTTCACCACCGGTGATAAGTCGGTGGACACAAGCCCTGGCGTGGGCTGCACTACGGTTGTGAATATACCTTTCCCTGGACCGATGCCCATTTGCGAGATGGCGGAAAGGGACGCTGCATCATAGTTAACATCAGCCTCGCCGTTAAGATGTGCAAATAAAATTAAGATTTTATAAAGAGTCTGAGGGATTGCCTGCCGCTTATTGAGGGGTATGATAAAAGTCCCTGGTGTGGAGCTGTAAATTCTCCCAACGGACCGCGAATCCCGAGGGACAAAAAA
>NZ_JAIWJZ010000157.1:0-3628 GCF_020216105.1 Enterobacter sp. K16B | reverse complement strand
GCGCTGGCCAGCACCAGCGTGGGGCGCAGGGATAAGATCCCTTCCGCGTTGAGCTGGCGCAGATAGCCTACGTCAGGCAGCGCATTCGCCGCCTGGGGCCACTGGCTGGTGCTGTCGCGCGCCACCAGCGAAGAAGCCGCACCGAGGGCGTAGACAATCTCGGTGACGTCGCCGCCGAGCGTGACGATTTTCTCCTGCGGCGCAGCAAACGCCAACAGGGGCAGGGCGCCGATCAGGGCAAGCCACCGTTTCATGCGGCCAGCCCTTTCGCCGTTAAGGCGTCAATCTGGCTGCGCCACCGGCTCTGCTCCGGTTCGCCTTCGGTACGCTGGCCGTAAAGCTGGGCGATTTGCGTCCCGTCGGCGGCAAACAGCTCCAGGCTGGTGACATGCCCGTCTGCCGTTGGTTTGCGCGTGACCCACGTTTCCGCAATGGATCCTTCAAGCAGATGCAGGGTAAAGGTTGGGTTAAAGATATTGAGCCAGCCTTTCATCGGCACCAGCTTTTCCACCGCGCCGGTGAAGATCTGCACGCAGCCGCGGTTGCCGACGAAGATCATGATGTCGTTCCCGTCACGGCGGACCGTCTCCAGCAACTGCGCCAGCGCGGTGTTCGCTACCCTGCAGGCCAGATCGTCTCCCACCAGGCGAAACGCCTGTTGGCGGCTGAGGTTATGGCGCTTGAGCAGGCTGAAGAACTGATGCACGTCGGTCATGGCGCGCCACTCGGCATCCACGCGCGCGGCTTCCGGCTGTTCAGCGTGGGCCGGGCGATCGGCCACCTGTAACGCCAGCGGGGGATTCTCGGCAAAGATAAAGCGGGTCAGCATGTCGCCCCAGGCGGAAACGTCGGTGTTCTCCGTGGCGTAGACCTTCAGCAGGGCATCGCCCTGGTGGTCGAAGAACTGAATGCTCTGCCGCTCGCCGCGGGCGGTGGCTTCACTGATGTGAAATGCGCTTGCCCACTGGTTGAGGAACAGGCGCAGATCCAGCGCGCGTGGGTTAAGCACCAGCCCGGCGTGTCCGTTCAGGTGCTGGTTGGTGAAGCTCCCTGTCTGTTCATGTACGGCATAGTCGTTACGGCAGATACATTTGGTTTCGCCCACCGCTTCCAGCGCGCCCAGGATCTCGCGGATTTCACCGCGCAGTCGCCAGGCGTCGTGACCCACGCGGGCAAAGGCCAGCTCTGCTTCGCTGATGTGCATTAAGCCGGCGATATCGCGCGCGTACTTTTCCGGATTATCTTCTTTGAGCTCAAGCCAGCGTGTGTAGTGATTCATTGTCTTTTCCTTCTGAAGAGTGGCCCCGACGGGAATTACCACTGATAACTTACGAAAATCTTGCCGTTACGGCCGTCCTGCGGAATGCCCTGAGGTGACCAGTACGCTTTGTCAAAGGCGTTGCCCAGCACCAGCGTTGTGGTTACGCCTTTGAGCCGCTCCTGACCTTTGTAGCTCACGTAGAAGTCGTTGACCGCATAGCCCGGCTGCTGGCTGTAGCTGCTGCTGATATGTGTTGAGCGATCGACAAAGGTGCCAATCCAGCCGACGGAGAAACCGCTTTGCGCCACCGGGATGTCCAGCTTGCTGGTCACGGTGTCCGGGTTGATGCTGGAGATGTATTCGCCCGTATCGGTGTCTTTCCCGCGCGTGCGGTTATAGGCCAGGTCGAGGTTGAAGAGGTCGGCCGAGTAGGTTGCCATCATGTCCCAGCCCCAGATTTTGGCGTTCGGGACGTTATAAGACATGGTGGTCGCGGCGGCAAAATCGACGGTGGTGGAGATGTAGTCTTTGGCTTTGGTGTCGAAATAGCTGGCTTTAAACTCCAGCGCATCGTTGGCGAGTAGCAGATCGTCGAAGCGCAGGCCAAAACCAAACTCCTGCGTTTCGTTGGTTTCCGGGCGCAGGTTCGGGTTTGGCACCCAGTAGTTGGTATAGAAGCGTCCGATGGAGAAGTGTTTGGCGTCGTTATACATCTCGCCCATGGTAGGCGCGCGGAACGCCTGCGCGTAAGAGCCAAACAGCATCAGCCAGTCGGTCGGGCTGATGGTTAACCCGGCGCGGGATGACCATTTATCGGCATCGACATCGTCGTAGCCATCGCTGCTGCCGCGGTAATTGTCATAGCGTGTGCCGCCAAGGAGGGTGACGGGAAGATCGCGAAGGGTAATTTCATCCTGCAACCAGCCAGAGCTGAAATCGATTTTCGCTTCCGGGAAACCGGTGGTGGCCCCGCCCGGGTGCTGCTCCTGACGGTAGTATTCCCCACCGTAGGTCAGCAGATGTGCCGCAAAGGTGTCGCTGAACAGGCGCGTGCGGTTTTCCACTTTGCCGCCTTTGGTGGTCTGCTGGCGAAACTCACCGCTGCTGTCGATATTCTGTGCGTTAATGCGCGCTTCGGACCAGTAAATTTTTGCGTCGGCGTTCAGCCAGTCGTTACCCGCCGGGGCAATGTTATAGCCCAGCTGCGCGTCACGCTGAATGGTGGAGCGATCTGTCATCGGGTTACTGCTGTCCGCCCCGGGAGTTTGCGGGTTTTTCGGCTCCCGGGCGGCGTTGTTATAGTAGCGCAGGGAGCCGCTCAGGGTCTGGGCCGGATCGATTTTCCAGCTGCCTTTCGCCAGCATGTTATTGATGGATTCGTCGTTAGGCGCCGTTGCACCGTCGCTCTGGCGGATATCTCCGCGATCGCGGCTGGACCAAGACACCAGCCCGTCCAGCGTGTCTGTGCGTCCGTAGGCGCTGGCCCCCATGCCAAGGCTACGATCGCCCGTCGCGCCGGTACCAAACACGCGGTAACCGCTGCTTTTACCCGGCTCCAGCAGATCCTTCGCATCGACGGTGTCATACGAAATCACGCCGCCCAGCGCGCCGCTGCCGTACAGCAGGGCCGACGGACCGCGAACCACTTCGATACGTTTAATCAGCGCCGGGTCGAGGAAGGTGCTGTTCAGGTGTCCGGTATCGGTTCCCTGGCGCACGCCGTCCACCAGCACCAGCACGCCGCGACGGTCATAGCCGCGCAGGTTCACGTCCTGCCCGTTGGTACGCCCGGTGCCGTCCAGCGTCAGACCGGGGATGTTACGCAGCAGGTCGGCAGCCGAGCTGGCGGTCTGTTTCTCCGGGGCGCTGGCGTCAATCACGCTCACCATCATGGGGGCTTCAAAGGCGCTGCGGGCGTTACCCGTGGCGATCACGGTCATTTCATCGGTGGCGGCAAAAGCGATGCCCGGCAGGGCGCTGACGATCGCCAGCGCCAGAAGTGACGGACGTAAAGATGCGGAAGGCAGGTGTGGCATAGCAACTCTCCATAAGTATTGAAAAGCGCTGGCTGCCTGGGTTTCACCTGGGTGGCTGGCGTCGTTTTTTGTGTTGTTTATTTCGTGAGGATCAGTTTTCCGGCATGGGTCTGGCGCAGAAGGTAGCGCTGGCCGTCATGCTCGATAATGACCCGTCCCTCATCGCCGAGCAGGGTTTTGCTGTCAATCCTGCGCTCGGTAGGGGCTGGCGCTGTGTGTGTTTTTGCTGGCGTTGCCGCGCTGTTATCCGTACGTGACATAATGTTTATAAATAACAATCAATGTAACAATGATAATCATTATCAATAAACTGCAAATTCACAGCAAGCGT